>NZ_CP065425.1:3380208-3687500 GCF_016772275.1 Heyndrickxia vini
ATAGCCGGTACTTTTTCTTTTTTTAGTACATCCAAAACTTTTGGGGTGTACCCGTTCTCATACCCGTTATCGAATGTTAAATATAAAACTTTTTTATTTGGATCTCCTTTATAAAAAGCATGGTGTCTACTCAGAAGATCATCATATGCCTTCCCTGCTTGAGCTTGCTGTTCATTCTTCCCTTTAGTAAATCCCCAATGAACTGGAGCATTTGAAATCGCTGAAGCATAGTTTGTATTGATCATCGTAAACAAAACAATTGCCGCGATAAGAAACCATTTTTTCATGAATTCACCTTCTTTTTTATTATGTATTTTTTTCGAAGGTGAAATAGATATGCTAATTAAAAATTACCAATTGCACTTATTGTGGATAAGCTCAGATTATTTTCAGAAGAATTAATTTTTGTTGTGGATATTGCGAATATTGTGGATGAATCTGTTGATGAGTGCTTAATTTTGTGGATAGTAATGTGAATTGATTGAATTTTATTATAATATGTGGATAAGTTTAAGGGCGGTTACTTATCGTAAACGCTCTTTCATCATAATTTCTTCGTCTCCAACTGACATATCTATAGAAATGAATCCTAGATGTTCATACAATTTTCGTGCAACCATATTATTTTTATGAACCGTCAAACGAATTTCCTGGCATTGGGGAAAGCGATTTTCAATCCAAGTCATCATTTCTATCATTGCTCGTTTGCCATAACCTTTTTGTTGAAAAGCTTGATCGATAAAAAATCCGTTTATCCAGTACATATCCGTTGTTGCTTCTTCGTAGGCATGCATAATAAAGCCTACTATTTGTTCTTTATCATAAATAGCAAATGGGAGATATTCAACATTTTCCCCATCCGGTTTAATAAAAACCTTAGCCAAGGAGACGGCGACTGATGGAACAAATTCATGTTGATGGTCTAAGATTTTTAAAGCTAGTGCCTCTTCCCAATTATCTCTTGTGACAGGTTTAAAATGGATGTCCAATTAATCCCTCTTCTCAACGAGTTTATGAAGCTGAGTATGAGTTTCTTTTTTCAATCAAACCTTTTTTCACTGTTTTCCATTCTTGATTGGTGATGGAATATACAACAGCATTTCTAATATAACCATCGGAAAGGATGCGTTCATTCCGTAAAATTCCTTCTTTCACAGCACCTAGACGTTCAATTGCCTTTTGTGAACGAAGATTGCGCTCATCTGTCTTCAGCTGAACACGAATCATTTTAAGTTCTTCAAAACAATAAGTTAGTAAAAGGAGTTTGGTATCGGTATTCACAAAAGTTCGTTGAAAATCGGTCCCATACCATGTTGAGCCAATTTCACATGATTTTTGTTTAAAGTCGATATAGCTCATTTTTGTCGTTCCAACCACTTGATTGGTTTCTTTCAATAAGACGACAAATGGCAATGCTGATTGCTGCTCACGAAGCTTGATGGCAGCGGATACCCACTCCTGCATCTCTTGTTCCGATTTCACAATGGTCAACATATAGTTCCAATGACTCGGATCGTTAATTACATAAAGAGATTGGACATGCCCCTTTTGCATAGGGATTAATTTGATTCTTTCATTTTCTAATGTTGGTGGGTTGTTGAAAAGTTCGAACAAGGAATTTCTCTCCTTATTATAAAGTTTGAAATGCATCGGCCTCAATATACCGTTCTTTTAAAATCCGGCGATGATGTATTTCATGTCCTGCAATAATGTAGGCCAATGCACGCACAGATACTACAGAGTGATTAGCATCTCCTTTTCGCAACCATGTTTCTTCTTCTAGACTTTTTAGCAAGTGAATCGTTGATTGACGAACACTATGTAAATTTTCGCGTAGATCTTTGATCGATTGGCGGTTGAAATGTGCATTTTGTACATATTCGTTTTCTTCAAATCCCGGCAATGAGACGGAATCACCACGTGCAATTGTGAGAAGCCGGTAGGCCATAATCCGTTCGGCATCAGCCAAATGACCAAGCACTTCCTTGATACTCCATTTTTCAGGGGCATATTTGAAGTGTGCTTGTTCATCTGCAACGCCATTTAACAACTGAAGCGTTTCTTCTATTTGTTCTTGTAAAATCGTTTCGATGTCTCCTTCTGGAACCAAACTGATATACGTTGAAAAAGAAGGATTGTATTCATCTGAATTTGGGCGATTTTTCACGTTCATCACACCTTTATTTGAATTTTTTCCACTTTATTTTAACATAAAATTCTGATTTGTTTGGATAATAATTTAATTATTCGCCATAGATTGTTCATGATTCAGCAGCCATTCTTTTCTCCATAATCCGCCCGCGTAACCAGTTAATGTCCCATTTGCTCCAATAATTCGATGACAGGGGATTATGATACTTAATTTGTTTCTTCCATTGGCCGTGCCAACTGCTCGTACAGCTTTTTCATTCCCAATGGACAACGCAATGTCCTTATATGAGCACGTATTTCCGTAGGCTATTTTCGTTAATGCATTCCACACCGATTTTTGAAAATCCGTGCCATCATATTCAAATGGAATGGTAAAGTCTTGGCGCTTCCCTTTAAAATATTCATCCAGCTGTTGATAGCAGTCCTTTAAAACAGTTGGCGTGTCGTCCTGTAGGGAGTTTATTTTTGTTTCCTCCTCACAAAACAAAATTGATCGAATTGCTTTGTCCGTTCCAGTGATTTCTACTAGCCCGATAGGTGATTGATAATAAATTTTATACATATAATGACCTCCATAAATAGAAAGTGGCATAGGCTTGCCAACCTTCCCAATTTGTCGCATATTGTTTAATTTCTTCGATTGTTGGTTTACGCTCAAGCTGTAGCTGCACTTTTAATGCATTATGAATTCCAACATCAGCAATAGGAAACGCAGATGGGTGATTTAGGCATTTCATCATGACATAGTCAGCTGTCCATGCACCTACCCCTCTAATGGACATTAGCGTTTTATGTATTTGTTCAAAATCTTTTAATTGCAGCAAGCCTTCCTTCGTTATCTCTCCATTTGTCATTGCTTTTGCGATGTCGATAATATATTCCGCTTTTCGTGTTGTGAATTGAAGCTGTTTTAAGTCATTTACATGTAGTTTTGAAATTGCTTTCTCGGTAGGATGTAGCCAGTACGTCTCTTTGTTCCACTCTAGATTTTCACCAAAATGCTTTACTAACCTACTTTTTAACGTATAAGCAAATGTCAGATTGATTTGTTGGCCGATAATTGCCCAGGTTAGTGCTTCAAATAAGTCGGGAATTCCGATAATTCGTAGGCCTGCGTATTTTTCCACTAGAGGGGATAAAATTTTATCTTTTTTTGCGATTGTGTAAAAGCTTTTTAGATCCTTATTTAAATCGAACCAATTCCAAATATAATTCGCAATTTCTTCACGATTTGATGGAGTTCCTAAAGGAAAATCAACATGTACAGTTGTTGGAGCCGTGCTTGTTATTTTCAGTAAAATGAATTTTTCATTTACTTTTATTAATTTATATAGTTCTTTATTTTTTATTTGATGTAGTATTTCTCGGTCTGATCGGCCTAAGAAAACGAGCAACTCGTCAAAATTGAATTCGGGTGGCGTACAAATATCAATAGACGTTTCCAGATCAATCCACTTTACCATTTTCGGTCCTCTCCCTTTCCCGTCGATATTCACTAGGTGAACACTGCTTTAGACGGCGAAATGTTTTATAAAAATTAGAAGGAGTTCGAAATCCTACTTCATAGCAAATATCTAGATTTGTGAGATCCGTGTGTTTGAGGAGATATTCTGCTTTATCAATCCGAATTTTCTCCAAATATGCTCTTGGTGTTTCTGCGGTTTCTTGCTTAAACACTCGTTCCAAATAAAATGGGCTGACCCCAACATGATCTGCAATTGTTTGTAATATGAGTTTCTGTTTGTAGTTATTCACTAAAAAGGCCATCACGCTTTTTACTAATGCTGTATTCGGTGAATGCTCGACCTCCGGCTGACATCTTTTGCATGCACGGAAACCGTCCGTTTCAACCATTTGGATATCGTGGTAAAATTCTACGTTCATTTTTTTAGGCTTTCGTGATCGGCAAGATGGACGACAGTAGATTTTCGTCGTTTTTACTGCCGTATAAAATAACCCATCATATGTACAATCGCAGGCGAGAATAATTTCCCACATTTCATCAAAAGTTAAGTTTAAGCCAGCCATTGTTCGAGATTCCTCCTTTATCCTTATTATAAAAGAATGTTCTATCATTTTAACAATTCAGCAGTATTATTTCGTCCTTTTTCTTGCTTTTATGGTCGAATTTATTTGTGGTTCATGGAATCTGGTTTGTAACTCATGAATCTTCGTTTGTGCATCATAGTTTAGATTTTGTGGATCATTGTTCCCTCTTCGCTAGGAGGATTTTGGATTTGTGGTTCATGAAATCTAGTTTGTGAATCATAGATCTTCGTTTGTGCACCATACGCAATCATTTGTGGATCATCCACACTCTTTTAACTGCTATTTTCGGTGTATCTCCAATCTGTTATCAATTTCTTTCTTCCATGAAACAAAAAAGTTTGTAAAATTAAAAGGGTTTTTCACAAGTATTGTTGAAAATTTTACTATTCAAGAAAGGAGGAAATCGATTGATTGATAAAGATTTAACTGTACCATTAAAATTGCAGGCGGATTATGCACTTGATGAGCGCTTGGAAGAGGTTTATCCTAAGAAAGGAGCGATTTTGGAGGATATCGCAAAAAGAGTGACCGGCTATAACGGTGAGAAAAATCTACGTTATCACTTGAGTTTTCTACCGAAAGAGGATTTCAGAATCCTTTTTGATCTTCAATTAAAAATTAATGATAAGGAATTCCAAATTGATGTTTTGTTAATTTCACTTTACTTTGCATTAATTATCGAAGCGAAAAACTTTGCCGGAACGTTAGTATTTGATTCGAAATTTAATCAATTTATTCGTACCTTCAATAATAAGGAAGAGGGTTACCCCAATCCGTTAACCCAAGCGAAGAAACATCAGCTTCTTCTTGACTCCTGGTTGAAAAAGAACAAGTTCCCACTCCCTGTTGATTATTTAGTTGCGATTAGTTACCCTTCCACGATTTTACGTTCAACTGAAGCAAAAAAAATACCAATACATGATAAAGTTCTCCATGCTGAAAATATTCCTTTAAAAATTCATGAACTTCAAAAACGATATAAAGAGCCAATTTTAACACCTAGGTCGTTAAAAAAACTATCCGAAACAATCATCCGATCACATACTCCATTAAGACCAGAAATTCTTCAAACATTTTCAATTCCTCCAAAAGATATTCAAACAGGTGTTTGCTGCCCTCAATGTAAAGGGTTCGCCATGTTGCGAAAATATAGAAGATGGCATTGTCCGCATTGCACATACATTTCGAAAGATGCACATCTGCAAACATTAAAAGACTACTATCTATTGATTTCCCCTACTATTACCAACATGCAATGCCGGGAGTTCCTTCATTTATCCGACAGAAAAACAGCACAATTTTTATTAACATCCCTTAACCTGCCTTTTTCTTATGTAGGAAGAAAAAGGGTATATCATTTCCCAGATTCATTCCTCTGTTGAAACAGGATAGCTTTGTAAAAACCTGAAAGAATAGGCTACTTTTTTTGCGAAGTTTAGTGGAGGCTCAACGGATTGAATGTGAAGGTATAAAATAGTGGGCTCCATGAATATCCAATGGTTGTGAAGTGCACTGATGATGATTCCTTGTTGGACGATGGCGTGGATAAAAGCAGGTATTTCTTCCTGAAGGACAGCGATTTCTCCAAAATTCAAAGCATTTCCATGCTGGTCTAACGATTCAAATGCGAATCCAGCAGGTACAACCGATTTACTTTGTTTCCCTTGTACGGTTACATGGAATTGACGATGCAAATCAACAGAGCAAACACCATGACTGACTTTGCTTTTTCCATGAAGTGTCTTTGCAAATTCCTGGCAAAGAGAATCAAATTGACTCATCATTTTTCCTCCTTAATTACACACAATGTTATAGAAACGTTATGTCGGTGGAGGTAGTTTTATGAAAATATTAAAGCTAGGCCGATTATTCAGACCTAGCTAAAATCCAACTTATTTAAAAACAGGCTCTTTAAATTGAGCTAATTTTTCTAATGATGATTTGTCCACATCTGCGTGTAAACTATTTCCGTGTGAATCCATAGTTACTACTGCTGTGAAGCCTTCGACATTTAAGTGCCACATCGCTTCAGGGATACCGAACTCTGTAAGATCAACCCCATCTACTTTTTTAATACAGTCAGCATAGTATTGTGCTGCACCGCCGATTGCATTTAAATATACTCCACCATGTTCTTGAAGGGCTGCAAGGGTTTTTGGTCCCATTCCGCCTTTACCGATAACGGCGCGAATACCGAATTTCTTCATAATGTCCCCTTGATACGGCTCTTCGCGAATAGAAGTTGTTGGGCCAGCTGCTTTCACTGTCCAATTACCTTCTTCATCCTTCGCCATTACTGGTCCACAGTGGTAGATGACTTGGCCATTTAAATCTACCGGTGCGTCATGATCAGTTAAGTATTTGTGAATCGCATCACGACCTGTGTACATTCTGCCATCGATACGTACAACATCGCCGACTTTTAATTCACGGATTTGTTCTTCGGTAATTGGTGCAGTTAAAGTTACAACATTGCTTTCTTCCTTAGAAGCTGCCACTTCGTTTTCTGCTTCATTGGCAAATTCGACTTTTTCGCCATCTTGATATAGCCATTCTTGAATATCGCCTGTTTCAGGATTTACCTTTACACCTAGGCGACGGAATGCCCAACAGTTATAGGCAACTGATACAAAGAAGCTGGCAGGAATACGGTTCATTACTCCGACTTTACAACCTAAAAGAGTTGTTTCGCCACCGAATCCCATTGTTCCTATTCCTAATTTATTGGCATTATCCATAATATACTCTTCAAGTTTGCGCAAATCTTCATGAGGGTTCACATCTTCGACAGAACGGAATAATTGTTCTTTCGCTAAATCGTACCCAGATGAACGATCTCCGCCGATCCCAACACCGATGAATCCAGCACTGCAGCCTTGTCCTTGTGCTTGGTAAACCGAGTGAAGGATACATTTACGAATTCCATCAAGATCACGACCAGCACGTCCTAATCCATCTAATTCACATGGAAGGCTGTACTGAATATTTTTATTTTCACAGCCGCCGCCTTTTAAAATTAAGCGAACATCGATGTAATCGTTTTCCCATTGGTCAAACTTAATTACAGGTGTTCCGCCTCCGAGATTGTCTCCACTGTTTTTCCCAGTTAAGGAATCCACTGAATTTGGGCGAAGCTTTGTATCTTTTGTCGCTTGAGCAATTGCGTTGTAGATTGCTTCTTTTATTTTGATTTGGTTTACGCCAACAGGTGTTTTAATTTTAAAGGTAGGAAGACCTGTGTCTTGGCAAATTGGTGAAATATTCTCATCTGCCATTTGGATGTTGTTAGTAATGGTACCTAAACTCATTGCAGCACGAGTCCCTGCACTTTCACTTTGCTTAGCTTTTTTCACAGCTCTACGAACATCTTTTGGTAGATTAGTAGATGTTTCAACAATTAGTTGGTACATGCTCTCTTGGAACGTTTCCAAATTCATCTTATTCCTCTCCCTTATTCCTTCTATCTATATGTATAAATTCCATAACCATTATACTCCTAAAAAGTGTTGATTTAAAGGGAAGATTTTGGTGCGTTCCTTTCATTTACCTAGCTATCGTTTAGTCTATTTTATCTGGTTTCGTGCACATAATTCTTCATTAAAAAAAGCCAAACCTATCTCGGTTTGACTTCCTGTTACTTTTTAAATTGCTCACATTTCATTTCCAAATCGTCAATCATTTCGATTAAGCGATCAATGTCTTCTAATTCTGTATCTTCAGGATCAATGGAATCCAACACTTCTAAAAACATATTTAATCGTTGCTTTAAATAAAGCACTTGTGAATCTTTATCATGAACTGCGTTTCCCAAAGGTGCATCTCTCCTTTCGTCATTTTACTATCATACCAAACATATACTTAAGTGAAAACATCTTCTTCTTTAAAAAATGATTACCCTGGTATAATATGATATCTGGGCATCTTTTCTACAAAGATGAAAAGACCCCAAAGTTAGGTTTATAAATGATAAGAGGAGTCTTAATTATGCAAAATGTTTCACAACTTCCATTGATTACCCCGGCAAATGATCCGTGGGAAGCATACTTAGATGTAAAAGATCATGGAAGTCTTGTTCTATCGAATATTGAATTTACGACCACTACCCTGTGTAATATGCGCTGTGAGCATTGTGCGGTAGGTTATACGCTGCAGCCAAAGGATCCAAATGCATTGCCACTTGAACTGTTACTTCAACGCCTGGAAGAAATTCCACAATTGCGTGCATTGAGTATTACAGGTGGGGAGCCGATGCTTTCAAAAAAGTCGGTAGAAAATTATGTTCTTCCATTACTTAAGTATGCCCATCAAAACGGCATCCGAACACAAATTAATTCGAACTTAACCCTTGACCCCGATCGCTACTTATTAATTGCTCCATATTTAGATGTCTTACATATTTCTCATAACTGGGGAACGGTAGATGATTTCATTGATGGTGGGTTTGCTAATATGGCTAGAAAGCCTACACGCGAACAAAGAAAAAAATTATTTGACCGAATGATAGAAAACAGTCGGCTACTTTCTGAAAAAGGTGTCATGGTCTCCGCAGAAACGATGTTGAATAAGCGGACACTTCCCCATCTAGAACATATCCATCGACAAATCGTCGAAGAAATGAAATGTGCTCGTCACGAGGTTCATCCAATGTATCCAAGTGATTTTGCAGCCAATTTAGAAGTGTTGTCGCTTGAACAAACACGGGAAGCGATTCATCATTTGCTTGATATTCGAGATGAACATACTTGGATGTTATTCGGAACGTTGCCTTTCTATCCATGCAGTCCGAATGAAGAAGATTTAACCTTACTGAAGCGGCTGTATTCGAGTAAAAATGTGACTGTGCGAAATGATCCTGATGGACGCTCACGATTAAATGTGAATATTTTTACTGGGGATGTCATTGTTACTGATTTTGGCGATACACCGCCACTTGGAAATATTCAACATGATGTCCTTCCAGCTCTATATGAAAAATGGATGGCAACTCCTTTGGCCAAGTCATTGAATTGTCATTGTCCAGCTGTTCAATGTGTAGGTCCAAATGTGCTTGTAAAAGATGCATATTATCGTGAGGTTGATTTTCAAAAGAGGAAAGCCAATATTAGTATATGATAAAACATTTAAGAGGCTGGGACATAACTAGCCTCGAATAGTGAGAAAGGAGAATTTGAGTATCCTCAAATTCCCCTTTCTCTATTTTTATCTGTAATTTCTTCTATTACTTTAGTTGTTGGCAGTGAATTTTCTTAAATTCACTGCCATTAATGCAAGGCCCATTTCGTTTTCTACCTTCGATTTTCCTCGTACAGAAAATCGAGTGAAACGCAAATTAGCCTTCAAGAATCCAAAAACTGGTTCCACATCGATTTTGCGTTTTCGATAGATGGCACTCGTTTTCTCTTCTGAAAGCTTCGCTCTCACATATTCTTTTTGCTGTTCCCATTTTTCATTCACCATTAGTTTTCGATTGTTGCCTTCTTTAGCTTTTGTACATGATGAACGGAATGGACAACCCGAACAGTCCTCGCATTCGTAAATTTTGAGATTCCGTTGGAATCCTGTACGGTCGTTTCGGACAGAATGACATTGAAATTCAAGACGTCTCTGATGGGGGCATATATATGTATCCGTTTCTTCATCATACCGCCAGTTGTCGGGATTAAATGTGTTTTGTTTATACTTTTTCTTTTGTTCCTTCAAAAATAGGTTATACGTAATAAGTGCTTCTCGTTTTCTGTTCGAAAGGATATCATTGTAGTTTTGTTCACTACCATACCCCGCATCTGCGACAATATGTTTCGGTAACTCGAAATAATGCTGCTCGATTTCATCTAAAAATGGAATTAACGTACGTGTATCTGTTGGGTTTGGAAATAAACTAAAGGCAAGTGCGTATTGACCTTCTGTTGCGATTTGTACATTATAACCAGCTTTCAATTGTCCGTTTTTCATATAATCATCTTTCATTCGCATAAATGTGGCATCCAGATCTGTTTTTGAATAGCTATTACGCGTGCCAAAGATTTCAAAGTCTTGTTGGTATTTCTGTTTTCGTAAGACAAAATCAATCAACTGTTTACGGGCTTGTTTCGGGTATTTGCGTTCGTTTCTTAAGGCTTTTCGTTCAGTAACGTCCGATGAAGCCTCGATTTGTTTATCGAACTCGGTTACGACATCATCCACTTTTTGAACCAATTGAGAAAGCTCTTCCAATGATAATTGTTCATCACTTTCACGTTCCATTTCAGGTATGATTTCGTTCTTAAGTAGCTCATCGTATAGCTGGTTTGACTTTTCAATTAAACTTTGATGATATTTTTCAATCGATTTCTTCCAAACAAACGTAAATTTATTCGCATTTGCTTCAATCTTTGTACCATCGATAAAAATCGCTTCTTGATCAATTAGTTTTTCTTCGATTAATTGACAACGAAATCGGACGAAACATTGGCGAATTAAATCTTTCACTTCCGGTTGAACACGGAATCGGTTGATTGTTCGGTAGCTTGGTTCATACCCTTGAGCTAGCCACATCATACGGATGCTGTCTTTTAATAGGGCTTCAATTTTTCGCCCTGAAAAGACAGATTGCGTGTAGGCACATAAGATAATTTTAAGCATCATGCGTGGATGGTAGGCAGGACAGCCATCATTTCGCAGAAATGGTTCGAACGCTTCATGAGGGATACTTTCAACTAAATGATGAACATGGAAGGCAATATCATTTTTTTGTAACTTTACTTCTAAATCTAAAGGCAAAACTAATTGATTCATGGTATAATTTTTAAACATAAGGATCCTTCTTTCTGATTATATTTTGTGTGGTAACTTAATTTTATCAGAAGTGGTCCTTATTTTATTGTAAAAAAACCAAAAGCCGGTGAAAATTTACTTGTCGTAAATTTCCACCGGCTTTTTCATCTCAGAGGTGGGTTATGTCCCAGCCTCTTAATTTTTATACCCTAAAACAACTCCAATAATATCACTTTTTTTGACAACCTTTTGCTCACTGCGAAGCCAATCATCACCAGTTGTAAAAAACTCATTTTCTTGCAGAACAATTTTACTTTTATCTTGCTCAAAAAATTTAGTCATTACGTTTTTATTATAATCAGCATTATTTTTATCCATTTCTTTAAAATATTCCTCTTTTTTGCTTCCCAAACGATGTACTGAGCCATAAAAAGTATCTAATTTTTGATCATTGATAAATATTTGTCCTTCTTTAATAGTTACTTGTTCATGCGGTAAAGCTACGATTCTTGTTATTCTTTTTTCACCGCTCTTATCCTTAAATAAAACAATTGCACCTCTTTGGAAGTCTTTTTTAGTTGGATCAAATACAATCACATTATCGCTATATTCATGATTGCCCCTGTCCATGGAGTCAGACATATGATGAAATGTAAGCATATTTGGTTCAAGATTATTTATTATGGCTATATTTAAATCTGTTCTACTATCTGATACCGTTTTTGCAGATGATTGATACGAACAACCGGCTAATAAAAATGCTATCGTGATTAGTAATGGAAGTCTTTTCATAATCATCCCCCTCATCTATATTTTACAATAAATGAGATAAATAGTTCGTTGCAATTTTGTCACTTTTCTGAACATTCTTTTTTAGCTATTTACTCCTTTTCATTAATAATTCAAACACATAAATAATGATTGAATAACTAATAAAAGAATAAAATATATGTTTAGGTTTAAAGTTGACTAGCTTAAAAAGTTTCAGCTTTTGACACATAGAACATATTAGAAAAGCAAATAAAGAATCCATCACTAAATTTATGCAAAGATATTTCTTTAGATTTCCAAAAGAAAAATGAAAGATCCATAAGGTACCTACCAAGAATGGCCCAAAAATAAAACTGCCATCATTTAAAAGTTTCGCTTTCCATCCGCCTTTTACAACCCACCATTTAAAGGGGATAGCTAGTATACACATCCCGATTACAAGAAATGAGGCAAAAAGTGACACAGGTAGGTATTGTTTAAATGATTTTTTCGGTAGAAAAAGGATTAAAATCCAAGGTGCAATTAATTGTATGACTCTAATTAGATTTGGCATATAATTCATTCTCCTTTTCATTAATTTCCCTAATTAAAAGGAAATCATTCTTGGAGAAATGTTTTAATATTTTGCTACCGTAAAAAATCCCGATCTTACTTAACCTTTCCACAATCTTTTTACTTCTACCAACTCTTGACCATCGAATTCCATCCTATAAATATCAGGTTTTGTTGTTTGCAGTAAAAAATTCAAATCGTATCTACTATCATAATATCCCATCATTAATGTCATCACAGCGCCATGGGTGCCTACGGCTATCTTTCTTCCTTTGTAATTGATTAAACATTCGTTTAAAACCTTTATCGCTCTTTTTTGACATGTTGCATTTGACTCTCCACCCGCTAAAGCAAAATTGGGGTCGGAAAATGACTTCTTTAATAAAGGAAATAATTCGCTATCAGCCATTCGATTGACTTCGGAAGAAAAGACCCGTTCTTTCAGCTCTTCGATTGCTAATACCTCTTGACCTGAACGCTTAGCTAGCTCCTGTATCGTTAAAATTGCTCGACTGTATGGACTGGAAATAAAAACATCAATCTTCTCATCATGTAATAACTCCGTTATGCGATTTGCATCTAATTGGCCTTTTTCAGTTAACCCCCTTGTTCGTTCATTTTCTTCTATTTTCGGTGATTCGCCGTGTCTCACCATGTAAATTAAAGTGTTCATTTACAATTATTCCTCCTCATTTAGATGCTCTTTATATATTATTTCGATATTCATTTCATCCACCCTTTTGATACCTAATTTACTAGTTTCCTATTCATTATGATTGACAATTTTCAATAGCCTTTCTTGTCGTTCAGTCGTTACATTCTCGGATAATCTTGCTCCTGCAATGATTGGTGCCCATTGAAAAATTTCCTCTTTCTCCAAACCGCTTTTTTCACAATAAAGTGACACGTATAAATCAGCCATTTTAACAGAAACTTGTGAAAGCAAGAGATATGTTCGATATACATCTGCACACCTACTTCCTCCACTTGCATCAACCCAATCGATTATTGCTACTTTGTTATCCGACACAATTAAATTATAAAAATGAAAATCTCCATGACAGAGCTTATTGTCAACTGACAACAATTCTAACCTTTTTATTAATGTTTTCTTTTGATCTAATTGTAATATAGGTGCGGCATGAATTTGTCGACTTAATTTTTCAGCCATCGGTTCAAATGATTCCCCGCTTTTACTATGGATATTTTGGTGTACTTCAACAGATAAAGTCATATAGTATTCCGCTTCCTCCATGTTTTCATAGAGGAGTTCTCCGATTGTTTTTCCCTTTATATATTCCATGACAATCGCAGGTTTCCCATTTATTTCTCTAACATCAACTATTTTTGGAACAAATAGCCCACTTTTGTAGACAATATTTTGTTTAGTCGCTTCATATAATGCCTCTGACTTCGGCAAATAGTCCTTAAATACCTTAATAATTCTATTTTCATATAAATAAATTTCTGCTGTATTTCCTACTGCAATGGGAGATCCTAATACCATTCCATTTCTCTCTCCTTTGATAAAACGTAACTGATAATAGTAATTCGTTAAAAATGAATCAATTCCTTTAAAAAGGATTTTTCCGGCATACATAGCATAGAACTTTTATGTAAAGAAGGTATTGCAATTTATGAGTGAATTTCCATCTAGTAATATCAATAAAAAAAATAAAGAGAACTCAAATATACTGAGTTCCCTCCCGTTCTCTTTATAAAGTATTTAATTCCATCCATTCATCTGTTTCTTTAAAGCCAAACTTCTTATAAACAGGTCTACCTAACTTCGAAGCGCCAAGCCATATTTTTATAACTCTTCTATCTTTTGCTTCGTCCACTAGTTTCTTTAACAAACTCGTTGCAATGCCTTGTCCACGATAACTTTCCTTTGTAAACATGTTAGTAATATAGCCCTTTTTCCCACTCTTATTGGTATAAGTCGGTGGGAAGTCATAAAAAATGATTGCACCACATGCAATTATTTCGTCATTATCTTCCGCTAGCCATTGAATGAGGGATCCAGTCTTAAGTTTTTCTTTAAAGAAAGCTGATAATTCAGGATCAATATCTATAGTAGGTTCAATTCCTTCATCAATTAATTGCTTCTTTCTTAAATCGATTAATTGATTGATATCTTCAATAGTTGCTTTACGATAATTCAACATCCATTGCTCTCTCCTTCATTAATGAAAATGCTTTTAAAATCAATTCCCTTTCTTCATTACTCATTTTTTCGAATAAAAGCTGATTAAGTTTTTCATCATCAAGTGACGAATGACGATGCAAAACAGCATTTCCCAGACTAGTCAAATCCAAAATAACCTTTCGTTCATCTTCCAACCTTCGCCTTTTACAGACATAATTTTTTTCTAATAAGCGTTTAACATGTTCTGAAGCGGTGTTATGTGAAACTTGTATGGATTGGGCAATTTCTTTAATCCCTACATTTTCTTCCTTTTGAATCACTTGCATAATCCTAACACTTTGGTGCGTAATCTTTTCTTGATGTTGATAACGCAGTTGATAGTAAATATCTGTCCATAAATGATTTAGCTGTGCAACCTCTTTTTTCATATAATCCCTCTTTTTATCGTTAATTAAGATTATATCTTATAATACGATGTTTATTTATAAAAGTCATTAACGAATATTTTTTTCAAAAAAAGAAACGCTAAATTTTGTACCATCACCGACTTGCTTACAGTAAGCCAATAAAAAGAAAAAGGAAGTATTTAAGATGACAAAAAGGAATAAATCACTATTTAATGTTTCAATGATATTGTTTTCTTGGATATTAATATCTTTTTTGGATCTACGAAGTATAAAAAGATTTTTCCCCTCCTTCGTCTTCGTTTTTTTTATCCATTTAATAGATGTCCCGATTGGAAAGAAACGTAAATGGTGGGTTTTCTATAATAAGCCGAATTCCTTTTTTCTTAATGAATTTCCTTTTTTAATCGGTCCAATGATGGCGGTAGCCTTATGGACTTTAAAATGGACTTATGGAAAATTCATAAATTTCATCTTACTCAATGCCTTCTTCAATTTCAGTTTTTCAGTTTTGGCTAAAAGTTTTTTCCCGAAAATTAAATTATTTACATTGGTTCGGTTGAATGTTTTTCAGTTTTTCATTTACTTCTTTTACAAGGCATTTCTCTTATATGGATTTCAATATATTTTGGAAAATAAAAGACCAAGAAATAATTTTTATTGACAGAACAGCAAAACAGGTGTAATTTAGCTTGTAGTTAAATAGTTTAGAATATTCTTATCTAGAGAGGTGGAGGGACTGGCCCTTTGAAGCCTCGGCAGCAGACTTTTAGAAGTACTGTGCCAATTCCAGTAGCGAATGCTTGAAGATAAGAAGAGACCCGGTTATGGAAACTCCCCCTCTTCTTATTTATGTGAAGAGGGTTTTTTATTTTAAATTGAGAGGGGATTTATTTTATGACAAAGACATTAACGAAAGTTCCATTTAAAGCTGATCATGTAGGCAGTTTTCTTAGAACGGAGCCGATTAAACAAGCAAGAAAAGCTTTTGCAAATGAAGAAATCGATAAAGCTGCATTAAAAGCTGTTGAAGATAAAGAAATTGAGAAACTTGTGCAAAAGGAAATCGAGGTTGGACTTAAATCCATTACTGATGGGGAGTTTCGACGTTCTTATTGGCATTTAGATTTTTTAGCAGGTTTAAATGGTGTTGAACTGTTTGAAGCGGAATATATTAATAACTTCAAAGGAGCGCAGCCGAAAAATAATGCCATTAAAGTAGTCGATAAAGTAGAATTCCACGATCATTATATGCTCGAACATTTTAAGTTTTTAAAAGAAGCTGTAGATAAATACGGAGATGGTAGCCAAGTTGCCAAGTTTTCCATACCAAGTCCGAATATGTTGTTCACTAGAATTCAAGGTGATGAATATTATAACGGGAACAGAGAGCAGTTCTATCAAGATACTGTTGTTGCCTATCAAAAAGCCATTCAAGCATTCTATGATGCCGGCTGCAGATATCTGCAATTAGATGATACTTCGTGGATTGATTTTGTATCGGAAGAACGAATCAAAGCAGTTGTTGAAAAACACGGTATGGATGTACAAGACATCATTGATACGAGAGTACGTTGTTTAAATGATGCCATTTCACTGAGACCTAATGACATGTTGATTACAATGCATATTTGCAGAGGTAACTTCCGATCTACTTTTATTACCAGTGGCGGATATGATACGATTTCCGATGCCATATTTGCAAACTTAAACGTCGATGGACTTTTCCTCGAATATGATGATAATCGTTCAGGCGATTTTGAGCCATTAAAAAGTTTCGCACGTGATGACAAAACCGTTGTACTTGGATTAATCACCTCAAAATTCTCTGACCTGGAAGATTCTAATCGAATCAAAGAAAGAATAAAAGAAGCTAGTCAATATATTCCTTTGGAAAACCTAGCATTAAGCCCTCAATGTGGATTTGCCAGCACGGAAGAAGGAAATGTATTAACTGAAGAAGATCAGTGGAATAAAATTAAACATGTAATTGAAATTGCTAGCGATATTTGGGGAACGATTTAATAAGTATGCCTTCTTCCGTGATGGAAGGAGGCCGTTTTTCTTATTTTGGCTATTTTGTAAATAAAAGTAAGCCGAAATTAATCACTGCTAATAGTAAACTGATTTTAGATATAAGTGATGATCTTGTTGCAGCGGATTAACTGTGTTGGCCTTAGGCTGCTTTTCCGTTTGTGGATCATACAATTTTGTTTGTGACGCATGAATCTCCGTTTGTGCATCATACAATTTCATTTGTGGATCATCGACTCCTTTTTATACTGCTGGTTTTCCGTTTGTGCATCATAAAATTTTGTTTGTGACGCATGAATCTCCGTTTGTGCATCATACAATTTCATTTGTGGATCATCGACTCCTTTTCATACAGTGGATTTTCGGTTTGTGGATCATACAATTTTGTTTGTGCCGCATGAATCTCCGTTTGTGCATCATACAATTTCGTTTGTGGATCATTGACTCCTTTTTATACTGCAGATTTTCGATTTGTGGATCATAAAAATTAGTAACCAAAATTATGAATAAAGATTAATGGAGTTACCTTGCCTCAAATAAAAAAGGCTGCCAATTGGCAACCAAATCATAAAAAAAGAATAGATTATATTATTCTCGATACGAGTCATGTGTCGGATGAAACAAGTCTTCCTCCGCATCTCTAACCATTGAAAAATGTTCAACATTGTAGTGCCCATGAAGGGTACGATTATGATGCTTAATGATTTGTTCCGCACTCAAACAATCATTATCTGTTGTTGAATGTCCATCACCGACTAATGTCACATCAAATCCAGTAATTGTGGCAGTTCTAACTGCAGTATCTATACAATATTGTGTTGCACATCCCATAACTACGATGTGCTCAATCGCTTGTGACCGCAGATGAGAAAGAAGTCCAGTCCCATGGAAGCAATTTGTTGCCGCTTTATCGAAAATTTTTGAATCAGAGGGAACATTAATTGCGTTGTGAACCTGAAAACCTTCTCCTTTCCCTTCAGCTACGTCAACATCCCTTACAAACACAATTGGAACATTTACCTCTATTGCTTTTTCAATCACTAAATTAATATTTCTTACGAGCTGCTCTTTATTGAAAACAGCACTTTCCTTTTCATTCCCATCAATTAATTCTTGCTGGGCATCAATAATTAATAACGTTTGATTCAAATGATTTTCCCCTTTCAATTCTCGGGAAAACGCTGTATATAATTAGTTAGCCGTCTTCCCTTTTCTATTTTTCACGCTAACATGTTTATTGTATTTCATACGATCTACCCCCTTTAAGAGATTATCTATAAAACGAAAATTTATAATTTTCAATTAAATTTTAGCATAATAACCTTTAAAAAGATACGATTTCTTCAATTAAAAAAATGTCTCTTAGCTACCTTGTTGAAGATAACGAATGTTAAATATATTATGTTAAAATAAAAGAAAAAAAGTACTCAACAAACTGAGGGCTTTAACATAATAGTGAGGAATGCACAATGACGATACAATTTATAAAATTAATCGAACCGACCGAAACCATTGTAAAGACATTAAATAAGTGGGAAAATGATCCAGCATTAATCCCATTGATACGACCAAACAAAAACAAATCAGAATTGGAATGTAGAGAAAATTTGACCATTGATGACTTAACAAATCGCTTGGAAAACCATCACATCTACTTAATTTACATGGACGAGCAATTGATCGGTGAAATAAATTATATGGTTGATCCAAGTCATCTTTACAAAAAAGAACCTGGAACTGCATGGATAGGTATTACCATCGGTGAGTCTGTAGGAAGAGGGAAAGGGATTGGTTATAAGGCCATTCAATATTTGGAAGAGCAAATTAAAACGCAAGGATTAAAACGCATTGAATTAGGTGTGTTTGAATTTAATAATCAAGCCCAAAGACTCTATCAGAAGATGGGATACAAAGAGATTGGTCGTATTGAAGATTTTACATATTGGAAAGATAAGTTATGGGGAGATATTCGTATGGAAAAATATCTATAAAATCAAAAAACGTTTAAAACGAATAACAGAGGTCAAATAGGTATATCATGTTTCCCGATATTGATTCGAATTGCTATTTTTGACCAAATGTAGTAGCATCCAATTCCAAATAGAGCACCTATCGTGTTTAAAATAATATCATCAATGTCAGTGCTTCTTCTTAAGCCAATTTCAAATAATGAATAAAATGAGCTTTGAAAGAACTGTATGAGTTCAATTCCAACTGCACAAATAAATGAATACCAAATCGTTTGTTTATAACTTCTTGTCCATTTAAAGTAGAGCATTGCAAATGCAAACGGGGCAAGCATGATGATATTACCGAAAATTTGATAAAATGCGGTAGGAGAGCTCATTACATCTATAATACCTTTAATTGGTATTAGGTTAACCGTATTAAAAAAGGTTTTCACGTTATCTACTGAGAAATGATAAGTTTCAAAAATAAAGCCTCTTAAGTAAATAGTTTTGGAGTATACTATACAAAAGTAAATCATAAAACAAATCCCTATGATCCAATCGAAGAAGTTCCTTAAGGTAGTATGCCTTAAAATAAAAATCAAGCCAATCAATACAAGTGTTAAATTAATCATGTTTTCCACAGAAAAATATAAAATATTATTTTTGTAAAAGAAAATTGGGATGACTAATAATATATATTTTTGCATCGATTACTCCTTTCCCACTTATATTTCACGTTCATTCGATTAATTGTAAATAAAACTTATGGTGATCCCTACTAAAACCATTAGAAAAAGACCCCCAAATAAAAAATAACCTACATACCTAATTCCTTTAGGGAACTTACTAGTATCATAACTATTCCTTTTAAATACCCCTCCGGATTCTATTTTTTGTAAATCTTCGATTGGTGTATATATCCTTTCATCGTTTACGTCTTTATTTAACTGATTATCTGATTGTGTTTCATGAATTTTTTTAATCCTGATCACGTCCTTGTTATTATTTCTGACACGCTTATAGTTTATTTCTATACGTTTACTTTAACTTCCTGTTCTATTTGGAAAAAATATCGAATCCAAGAGGACTTGGTGTTCATTAGCAAAAAAATATTCATGGTCATATCTAGAAATGTAGTCACGATGAATCACTTGATTATTAGAGGGAATTTAATACAAAATTCGGAAATTTGTGATACGCTTACATTAACTATATTCACGATATAAACATCGTTTCTTCTTCAACACGGCAGAAGAATTGAGGAATAAAATAAATTTAGAGTAAAGTTTTAAAAAAGGGGGTATTGTGTGGAAGTCTTCGGAATTATGGGGTTCACATTCGGAATTATGGGATTTACTTTCGGACTTGTTGCTTTTACGACAGCATTGACTAGTAGTAATAAAGTAAAAGTACTTGAAAAGAGAATTGATGATTTAGAGGGAAAATCGTGAAAAATGTTTCAAGTAAATGGGTACTTTGATTGAATAAAACTATATTACAAAATAGAACTTCCTTAAAACTGGGAGTTCTATTTTTTTCACTTACTGAAACATTAAAATTTAACAGAGCCTTTTTAAACACAAGTCAAGTGGTATTTTGAAAAAAGAATTAACATTGATTTTTAATAATAAAAATTGTTATAATTGGTACTAGATATTAGTACCAGGTAATAATTCTAAATTAGGGGTGGTTACTATGATAGGAACGAGAATAACTGCTATCGGTACATATGTACCTGAAAAAAAATTAACAAACTTTGATCTTGAACACATGGTTGAAACAAATAATGATTGGATTATCCAAAGAACAGGAATCCATGAACGCAGAATTAGTCGTCCTGATGAGTATACGAGTGATTTATGCGAGGCTGCCATTAAAGATCTAATGCATAGGTACGATAAAACTGTCGAAGATGTAGATATGATAATCGTTGCCACAAGTACTCCTGATTTTCCATTTCCTTCTGTTTCAAGTATCATACAGAACCGTTTAAATATTGCTCAAACAGGTGCCATCGATTTAAGTGCGGCTTGTGCAGGATTTGTTTATGCTTTGCATACTGCTCATACCTTCATTGCTTCCGGACTCCACAAAAAGGTACTTGTTATTGGAGCGGATACACTTTCCAAAATAACGGATTATGCTGATAGAAGTACATGCATTTTATTTGGTGATGGTGCTGGTGCAGTATTAGTTGAAAGGGACGAACAATCGAAAAGTTTTATCGGATTCCATTTAGGAAGTGATGGAAGTGGAGCACAACATGTATACCGTCCTGGTCTATCCAAAAAAGTCAATGGGATTGAATTAATCGACACTCAATATTTGGTGCAAAACGGTAGGGAAGTTTTTCGATGGGTTGTAAGAAATGTTCCTGAGAGTGTAAAACAAATTTTAGAAAAAACGCAATCAAGTTTAGATCAAGTTGATTGGTTTATTCCTCATAGTGCAAACTTACGGTTAATCGAACCGATTTGCGAAAAATTAGGATTCCCAATGGAAAAAACGCTTTACAGCTTAGTGAACTTCGGAAATACATCCGCTGCAACTATTCCTTTAGCACTTGATCTTGGAATTCGTGAGGGGAAAGTTAAAAATGGAAACCGGGTTCTTTTGTACGGTTTTGGTTCTGGTTTGGTTCATGCCGGTCAATTACTAGAATTAAACTTAGACAAACAAATTAATGCACCAAAACCATTGTAGGGTAAAACATTGTGAAAGCAATCAGCAAAGAAGGGATTTCATGTTAAAATCCTAAAATGACTAATAAATTACTTAACTTGAAGTTGATTTGATTTTGATGGATTTGATAGGTTTTGTACCACTTCATCGGTGTTTATCACATTTGCAAGGCACATTTACTTTACTTAAGGATTGAGAAGTAAGTTGTATTCTAGATGGTCTAAGGGAATGACTCAATTTTGGAGCCATTCCTTTTTGTCTAACAGATAATACTTCATTCTTAAACAAAAGCTGCATTTAACTTAAGTTCTTTTTTTCAAAATCTATGTATTGCTCAATAAACCTTCTATACTCATCAGTTAATTCATTTGGTAAATTATTCATAGAAAAATACTGCATTTTTTCTGATTCGCTGTAATCAATCTTCATTTCTCCACTTACATCTCTAGTATAATAAACAGCTGTTACCGAATATAATTCATCACCATTTGGAACCCTTAAGTAATATTCAGAACCAGAGAATACATTAAGTAGTTTTAGGTTTTCTATTACTAATCCTGTTTCTTCAAAAACCTCTCTTTTTGCTACCTCTTCAAAACTTTCTCCTAAATCCATTAAACCGCCCGGTAACCCCCAATAACCATCGTGTCTTTTTTGCATTAGCACCTCATTTTGTTCATTTAAAATGATAACTACAGAACCTGGTAAAATAATAGGTTTATGTCCTACATACTGTCGTAAATATTTATAGTACTCCATTTATTCCTATCTCCCCTTTAACCGTTTATAATAACTTCTATACTTCAACTTGCGGTTTGTTTTTTCCTTCTTGTTGAAATAGGCTTCGATTAAATGTAAAATATGTTTGACAATTTGAGAAGCGCATCATAAACTAAATATGTAAAAAACCTTTGACATTAGTTGGTGATAATACTTTGAAAAATCGTATCAAAGAAATTCGTAAAAGGAAAAAACTGTCTCAAGAAGATTTAGCAGAAAAATGTGGAGTTTCCAGACAAACAATTAACGCAATCGAAAACAATAAGTATGATCCCAGTCTGTCTTTGGCCTTTTCATTGTCCAGAAAATTGGATGTTTCAATGGAAATTTTATTTTTGTATAAGGAGGATGAATAACGTGAAAAAAAAGGGGAAGATGTTTACTGGATGGATTATCATTGGATTTGCACTCCTTTTTTATATTGCTGTTACGTGGGAGGATTTGATTAATGGGGATTTCCTTACGAAAGGAAATGTATTCATGCTTGTTATAATTCTTGCAGGAATATTTCGGTTATTTACCTGGAGAAATGACGAGAAGGCAAAACAGGATGAACTGGGAAAATATATTGTGAATAAAAGTTCAGTTATTGGATATCGAATTTTAACCACCCTACTTTTCTTTTTGTGGATTACTGATCGTTTTCTTTATAATCATAGTAATGAGTTTGGTAATCTATTTCTCTTCTTAGGATTTTGCATTTCCATTATACTTCTTCCCATCATTCAATTATTTATCTCAAGAAATTATCACTAAACGTAAGTTAGCTGTGCTTAAAGCTGTAAAACAAGCCAAAATTTTCAAAATTGAGATCTAGCAATTGTGCTAGATCTTTCTAATTTACATGTTTTTATTTTTTGTGGATACAGATGGAATTTGAAGAAATTGTTAGAACAAAAGTAAGACTCTGTTACGACTTTGTCGTTATGGATAATAAATAGAGTAGCGCCACTGGAACCCAACTTTTCGGCACTTTCTTTTACACGTGCTATACTGTGTGCCAATTCCTGCAGGTGAGGGCTCGTTATAAAATAAAAAAACAGAGTGCGATAAAATTAAAATCCTCGCACTCTAAAAAATTTTGACAGTGTTAATTCACAAGTTTATTTATATAACCTCTTCGAATAAAGAAAAAGCTTATTATAAAGAGTAGTAAAAATATACTTAAGCCAATGGCTGTTAGTTGATAAAATGCCAATGAGATATAGTTATGCATGCCGAGCAACGTTGCAAATAATATAAAAGCTGCAATTATAAACGGGATAAAAATTAGGGTAGTCAGCTCTTTTGTCACAACAGATGTTAATTCTTTAATGGAAAAACCAACTTTTCTTATGCCCGAATATTTTTCTCTTTCTCCTGCAAGCGATGTTTGGAGGTAAAAATAAAGAATACTCATTGCTGCGCTCATAAAAATCATACTAAGCATAAAACCGATGAAGAACATAATGCTTTTTACAAACCTCTCAGTATCATATAATTCAATTTTGGAAGCCATTAAGCGTACATCAGATTTAGTCGAAATCTTTGATAAAATCGTGTTAGCCACATGGACCTTGTTTGTCCAATCATCTAATTCATAAGCAAATACTTTATACTCAGGATACCCAATCGACTTGTATACTTTATCAGGAACGATATAATATACATTTTGTAATCCAGTTGATAAAATATTTCTCTTTTCTATACCCGTATATTCAAGGTTTCCAAAAGGATAATCATGAATGGATTCTTTGTTAGGTTGAACACCTTCATTACCAGCTGCAACAAAATACTCATTGTCGTTTAACGTTATCGGCTTATGCTGGCCAAGTTGATTGTATTTCGAAACGGACATAAAAGCAATCCTACGCTTTTCATCGGTTTTAAAGGAAGAATAATATGCTTCATAATTACCTGCTTCATCTAAGGTAGCTTCGATAAATGTTATATCTTTCTTTGCTTGTAATACGTTACCCGGGAGTGAAGTATATTGGAAACTATAAGGATATAATGATTCTGTATTTTCCTTTACATTGTAGTAAGAGCTGTAAAGTACGCTTGTACATAAAAAGGAACCTAACAGTAAGATTGTTAATAAATAAATGATATGGGCATGTGAACGTCCTTTCGCCTTTAGGTTAGAAACAAAAAGCATATTGGTTTTTCTAAAATATGATGGCCGCTTTTGCCATAAACGAATAGCTACTAACATTCCTTGTGTGATTGTAAAGTAAATGGCTAGTAATAAACTAATAAATAACGCAATGTAAGAGAGAATTCCAAGGGATCCCACCCAATTCATTTCCTTTATCACAGAAAAAAGTAAGATTACACTTACGATGATGGATAGTATCAGTTTAAATGGTGCAGGTTTTATCAGCTTTTCCTGTGTCATATCTGCTTTTAATAGGTGAACAATTTCTTCTTTTTTAATCATACGTGTCATAAATTTAGTAATGATCAGGAATAGAAGAGAAAATAAAACAATCGTTAGCAGGATGGCTTGGATTGGGACATACATGCCAAAGATTTCCGCGCGTAATAGCCTTTTGGCAATCATTAAAAATAATGGTGCCATAACAAGCCCGCACACAATAGCTGTGATAATCGCTGCACCTGCAATAATCATATTTTCTCTAAATACCATTTGTCGGATTTGTCTCATGGCAGCACCCATCATCATAAAAGTACCTAGCGTTTTCGTTTTCTTTTTCAAAAAAGCGAACAACGAATAGATGATAAAAACAAAAGAAAAAATATAAATAAAGAAGCTAGCAAGCATCAATGTAATCCCTAGTGAACTTGTTGTATCCAATTCCGCCATCCTTGGATGAAAAGCTGTAATTGAAAACAGAAAAAAAACTAATATAGAAAACACACTGCTTAAAAAGTAGGAAATGTATGTCGACTTATCACGTAAAATATTTTGAACAACAATATGATTAAAATTCATGCTGGCCACCACCTAAAAATGTGAGTGTGTCCATAATTTCTTGGTAAAATTGCTGTTTGTTTTTGCCGCGATGTATCTCATTATAGAGAATACCGTCTTGTATAAAGATAACACGCTGGGCGAAACTAGCAACGTAGGCATCATGCGTCACCATTAGAATGGCTGTATTAAAGGTTTTATTTATTGATTCAAATAACGTCATAACACTATTCACAGATTTAGAATCCAAGTTTCCAGTCGGTTCATCTGCTAATAATAATTTGGGTTTATGAATAACCGCTCTTGCAATCGCCACTCGTTGCTTCTGTCCCCCAGAAATTTCAAATGTGCGCTTTTTTAATATTTCCTCAATCCCTAAAAAGTCAACGACTTCCTCTAAACTCTGTTTCATTGCTTTTTCAGTTACAGAATCTAGTGTTAAAGGAAGTAATATATTCTCCTCTACTGTTAATGTGTTGACAAGGTTAAAATCCTGAAATACAAAGCCTAATTCTGTACGTCGAAACTTTGCTAATTCATCATCATTTAATTTATACGGATCTTTTGAATTGATTATGATTGACCCATTCGAAGGGCGGTCGATGGTGGAAATGCAGTTAAGAAAGGTTGTTTTCCCACTGCCAGAGGGACCCATCACCGCAACAAACTCTTTCTCCCCTAAATGAAAATCGATGCCTTTTAATGCCTTATATGTGATTTCTCCAGTATATTCTTTTTGTAGTTGCTGTACATTTAAAATTGTATCTGTCATTACGGTTTCACTCCTTGGTGTTCTTTCATACAATTAGTATAAACAAACCGTTCTTCCCATAAAATCTTTGAACATGACAGCAATATGACAAATTTGTCATATACAAAAACGGCTACCTTATTTAGCAGCCGTCTATATTTCCGGAAAAATCAATCATAAAGATTGTTTCGTTTTGAGCAGAGGATAACTTGTATGGATGATGTAGAGTAGAAAGTATTTTTTTAACTAAATATAGTCCGATACCAGTCGCTTCACCTTGGATACGCCCCTTTGTTCCAGTGTAAAACAATTCAAATACACGGTTAATTTCACTTTCCGGTATCGTTTCGCCTTTGTTCTTGATCCACAATTGACCATTTTCATAGTGAATGAGAACGAAAGATTTCTTTTCACCATATTTGACAGCATTACTTAATAGCTGATAGATAACAACTTTAAGCCATTTACGATCAGAGTAAATGAAGATATTTTCTTCGATTGCACTCTTAGGATATACCTCCATCTCAATAAAGTAGTCTTTTAAATCGTTAGCCACTTCTTGGACGATACTCTTTAAAGATATCGCTTCAATCTTTAAATCAGCTAATAATTGGGATGATCGGCTATAAGTTAATAGTTGATTTAAAGAGAAATTCACTTTATCGCATTCTTTTTTTACCTTTTGCCATTCTAAAAGTAAACTGGTTTCTTTTAATTGATTCGTTTGTATAAGTAATTGTATGACGGAAAGCGGTGTTTTCATTTGGTGAACAGTTTGGGAAATCATTAGTTGCTGTTCATGTAAGAATTCTTTGTGTTCATCCTCTTTTGAAAGAAAAAGAGACTGAATGAACCGCATTTGATTTGCATATGCCTTTTCAACAGGAGCTTGGGGAAGGTGAATCAAAAAATCATCTGCCCCTATTCCCTTTCCTTTCAAATGTGCATACATTTTTTTGCGTCGGATATATCGAAATAAAAGAAGAATGGCTAATAAAATGATAGCTAAAAAAATATAGTAGGCATAATGATTGCCCAAGTCATCTAGTCGATGAATGATAATTGGCAAGCAAATCATCGTTATCATGTAAAGAATTATAAAGCTTAAATGATCACGTAAAAAAAGCTTCATACACTTTTCTCCGTTAATTGATAGCCAATCCCTCGAATAGTTGTTATTACCAATGATGAATGAATAGATTCTAATTTTTTGCGTAATCGAACGATATTTACTGTTAGTGTATTTTCTTCGACAAATGCCTCATCATCCCAAATAGCCGCCAGTAGTTGCTGCCTCGTTACAACATTCGGGAAAGCTTCAAAAAGCACGGAACATAATTGAAGTTCTTTTATTGTTAATATTGTTTCGTGTTCGGGTGTAAATAATCGAACAGTATCCAAATTTAAAGTTGTATTTCCCTCTTTCACCATTCGAGTTTGCGAATCCTTCGCATATTCCCCATAAACTCGACGAATTTGTCCATTTATTTTTGCTAGAACTACATCCATTAAAAAAGGTTTTGTTATGAAGTCATCCGCCCCATTCTCAATACCATACACTTGATCTAACTCACTCATACGGGCAGAAAGTATAGTAATGGGACAATTTGAAACTTGCCTAATTTTTCGAGACCAATAATAGCCATCAAAGGCGGGGAGATTAATATCCATTATGACGAGGTGAGGTTGGAATTCTTGGAATGTATCAAAGACCCTTTCAAAATCCTCAACAATATGGCAATTATAATGATATTTTTCAAAATGAGTCTTTAATGTGTTCGCAATATTCATTTCATCTTCAACGATTAATAGTTTATACATAGCATCCTCCTAATCGATAGTATAAACTATCATTACTTTTCAAGAAAAAGTTTTCTTTTTTTGCAGTTTATTTTTGACTGTACTAATAAGGAGAAGAAGAGACGGGACTACGATTAAAAATGTAATAAAATAACTCGGTAATATATTCATAAAAAAACTCGAAAGTTCCTGAAAACTTTTTGAAACCCAAAAACACATAATTAATTGTAAGAAACCTAAAGGAAATATTAACACCTTATCATCTTTTAAATTTAGAAATCCAGAAGCCACTTGAGTAACGATATGATATAGAACAGTTACTTTAACAAATGTTCCTAAAATCCAAATGGCCAACAAACCAGCTTCTACATGTTCAAAAAATTCCCCTAGACTAATATATCTAACCGCTGTTAATAAAGGATTTAAAGCATAATAGGAATAAGCGCCTAAAACAAGTAATACAACAAGATTAACCATTATTAATGTAATTGTTATAGCGATTGTTGTATACATTCCCCACTTTAATCCTCTTTCTCCTTTTTTAAGATAGGGAAGAAAAAAGGCAATTAAAAACATTTCGGAAAACCATGAAGAAAGGATAAAAGAACCCTTTAAAGAGGGAACGATACCATTTTCCATTATCGGCACGATATTATGGGGCTCCATAGAAATCAATAGTATAAATAAGAAGAAAAAAAGTGGTATTGTAAATAGCGGAAAAAAAATTTGTCCCATTCGAACAATAACTTCTAATCCACCATGAACAGCGTATGCACAAAACAGAAGTAAAATAGCGGTAATTAATAGGGCCGGAGTTTGATTAAAGAAAGTACCCCAAACGAAATCAGTATATTCTCTAATAACAATTCCATTAAAATGAAGAAAAAATAATAAATAAAAAAAGATTGTAATTTTGCCAAAAAACCTACCTAAAATATCCTCGGTATATTGAATGAACGTTTTCTCAGGAAACTTTTTGTTCAATTGATAAGCAACAATTACAGAAATAAACCCAATCAAAGTTGCCCATATAGGGGAAATCCAAGAATCCTTCCTTGACACATATCCTGTAAGCAAAGGTAAATTAATTATACCTGTGGCAATTATAGTAGGATACATTACGACTGCCATTTGAATGGATGAAATTCTTATTTTTCCCGGCATACTTTGAACACTCCTAAAGTTCTTTCATTTTTTCACGAACCATTATTCTTTCTTTATCATATCCGGATACAGCTTTTGAATTAATTGTGTAGGGCCAGGTAAATCCGGTTTAATTATAAGTAAAGTGGCTAATCCTAACCCCACCAATGTAAAAAGGAAATATGCACTAATATCCTTTTTTTGCTTTTGTTTTAAAAAAGGAAATTGAAGTAATGTAAAAAATAAAACCAAAATAAAAAGTCCTATAATCTGTACAGAAATCATTTTATACCACACTTACACCTTTATTTATAATGATTAGCAGGAATTGTGAATAATCCTGGACCCGTAATATGTGCATCAACATCAATCTCCAATTGAATATTTTTAAACTTTTCATCCCAATGATCTTTTACCTTTTTAAATTCATTAGTATATTTTCTTTCAAATGTTTCAGCAATATCAACTATATCTGCATTCATATCCTTTTGCAGTTTGTTAAACGACTTTTGAATACGCTTGCTTATGTCATTTTCAATCTGCTTTTCTACTATACGAACAATCTGTGGATTCATTAGATCAATATTTGTTTCATTTTCGATAATTTCTCCTTTTGCCCTACTTTTAACAATTATTTTCCACTGACCATTCTTGATAATTGGTACAAGGTGAGTAGTAGCTTGAAATGGAGATAAAGTTATGCTCCCTTTTCCTAAAGGATTCTTTACAACAACTTGACTATCCTTTATATCATTTTTCATCCACATTATACCCCGTGTAAGTCTATCATCTAACACGCCCACCAATTTTCCATGTTTTAATACAGCTGTCCCTGTAATAAATGGTACCGTTTCTTGTCCACTTTCCGAGGCAGAATTAGGTGGTAAAATATCAACATACGGAAGATATGAATCATTTGAAACACTTATCATCATTTGTACAAAATCAATCACTGTGATTGACATTAATATATTTAACTCCGATAATAAACGAATCACTCTTGATGACACCTTTTCCATAGGAGGTTGAACATATAAAATTTGTTTTGCATCACCTTTGCTAACAAATAATTTTGCTTGTTCACGAGTATAAGGAGCTCTTACAATGTAATCTAACACATCACTTATTCCTTCCTTCACCAACCCTTCACCAAAAACAAAGACTTTACAATGTCCCCAAAAAAGTTTTCGAGGGATTAATTCCTGCAGCTTAGATGCAGCATCGGAAACTGTCAAACCTTTACCCGTTCGTACTATCGAAAAACTCCCATTTCCTCCGCCGCCACTCCCACCACCCCCACTAATATTTCCCCCTGCTTCGGGGTTTAAAAATTGAACGGATAATTCTATCTCTCCGTCTTCTGTTAAATCGATGGCAGTTCCTAACACAATCGCATATTGATTAAGCTCCCTGCTATTTCCACAACCACTCAATAAAGATAGACTTAAAAATAAGGATAAAACTACTCTAAACATTAGCTCCTCCTCTAACCAAATGCATTTTGTGGTTAATCATTTTTCGGTGGTCTAGGTTTTTGATTTTTAGATTGGCGATATTTATTATATTTTCCTGTTAATCGTGGGCGTGTATTTAATTTCCAAATTGGGGCACGAACGAGTGTATCTTTAAGTTGATCCATATGGATGGGCGCTAATGTTGATAAATAAGGTACACCAAAAGAGCGAAGTTTACATAGATGAATGACAATTCCACATATACCGAGCATAATACCAAGAATTCCTAATGTTCCAGCAAGAATCATTATTGGAAAACGTAAAATGCGGATAGCAAACCCCAAATTATAGCGAGGAGTCATAAATGATGCTACTCCGGTTATAGATACAACTATAACCATGGCCGGTGATACAATTCCTGCTTGAACAGCAGCCTGTCCGATTACAAGTGCTCCCACAATACTTACTGCCGAACCAATTTGTTTTGGCAGCCTTACACCCGCTTCTCTCAGAGCCTCGAAAGTAATTTCCATAAAAAGTGCCTCTATTAACGAGGGAAATGGGACCATTTCTCTAGCTGATGCCATCGATATAAGTAAAACAGTCGGGACCATCTCTTGATGAAAAGTAACGAGTGCAATATAAAAGGATGGGAGTAACAAGGATATAAAAAAGAATAAAAATCGAACCCATCTTATCATGGTACTAATAAAGTATCTTTGATAATAATCCTCTGCTGATTGTAAAAAGGAAAATAAGGTTACAGGTAAAATCAACGAAAACGGTGTTCCATCAATTACTATGGCCACCCTTCCTTCAAGTATATTGGCTACAACCGTATCCGGCCTTTCTGTCGAAAGTATCTGTGGAAAAGGTGAAATTGGAGAGTCTTCAATTAATTCCTCTATATAACTACTTTCCAATATTCCATCAATGTCGATTTTGTCCAATCGATGTTTCAATTCCTCAATTAACTCGATGCTAGCTAATCCTTCAATATAGACAATAACTATTGTAGTTTGTGTATGTTTTCCAATAGTGAATTGCTGCATTTTCATTTGGGGACTACGAACTCTTCTCCGTAATAAAGAAGTATTTACCGAAATGGCTTCTATAAATCCTTCACGCGGACCACGAATAACAGATTCGCCAACTGGTTCCTCAATACTACGAGTCTCCGATTTCACTATTCCTAATGATAATGCTACCTTTTCTCCATCTATCATTAATAATGGCTGGCCTGAACCAATTGCTTGAATACAATCATTGTAGGTTGTATTATTTTTAATTTCAGAAATGGGGATCTTTAAGAATCGTGCATCTGTAGTCCAATTATTTAATAAAAGTGGTTTGATCACATTCTCATTAATTTCTTCTATGTTCGATAAGCCTTGTATATAGATGATTACAGCGCTTTTTTGCTCTTTTGTTTCAAAAAAATGAAATACAACATCATAACAATCTTTGTAGGTATCTTTCAAATATTGAAGGTCATCCGATAATACTCCCTTTATTACATCTTTTGACTCTTCACTTGATTCTTCTAATTGCTTCATTTTCTTTCGAAATCGAATCATCTTGAATAGCTACCTACCTTTTTTTCTAAATTACTTATTTTTCATATTTATATTATCCAACTATTTTTTTTACATTCATATTTGCCAATTGTCCTTAGTTTGTGTGAGACAAAATAAAGCCTAAACCCATTATCGTTATCGATGAACATTCATCATAACTTTTGAATGAAATCTAACTTAATTGATTAGTAAATTTCATTAGCTCACCTTCTTTTTCCAAATTAAAAGGCACCCCAAAGGATGCCTTTTAATTTTTAATTTATAGTTATATTAAGCTATTTTAATCACTTAAAATCTGTAAAGGGGATATACCAATTTCACTACTGTCGGATATTTAGACCTAATAACGAAGCAAATTTTATCGCTTGGGACGTTGATACCATACATCCTTTTAGGTTTTCTATTGAAACAACTAATGAGTCAAAATCGGATGAGCTTATATCAATTCCTTTTAATGGTGTCCCTTCAAAACTCGCGCCATTAAGATTGCATGAGAGAAATTCTACTTTCTTAAGCTTACAGTTAAAAAGGTCAGCGCTTTCTAATGCAGCTTCATCAAAAATCACCTTTTCAAGTTTTGAATTACCGAACGCAACCATATTAAGAATTGATTTCCTAAATCTTGTATTACCAATATAAGACTCTGTTAAGCTGCTGCCAAGTAACTTACAATTAAGAAATTCAACTCGATTCATTGAGGCATTGCCCAAATTAGTATTGGATAAATCACAATTCTCAAAGCGCACATCGGTAAGATCAATTCGGCTAAAATCCGTATTTGTAAAATTACAATTCTTGATCACTGTTTTATATAGTCGCACTCGCTCTAATACTTCGTTGGCAAATTCTGAATCGGTAATCATACACATTTCGAATTCCGGATCTTCTTCGTAAAAAATATCTGTAAATCTTCTCTCCGTTAGATCTTCAGGGATCTTGGGTGTGTCGATCTTCACTCTATACCTACCTACCTTCAAACGAATTTAATTCATTTATAAGCTCTATAGATACTAATATAAGAGAACGCACGTTCTTTTTCAAGAATTGACTTTTATGCATTTTCTGTTACACAGGATTCATCACTTTATATGTCGTATAGTTTCAAAGTATTTACTATTTTTTTATGGTAAGAAAATCCGCATATAAGTTTCTCATTCAAAGGTAAGGGTGGATCGGATGTCCAAAAAATTTACATGTGTATTTCTCAAAACGTAAGAACGGGCACAATTCATGTTAAAGAATCATACATTTGGTGAAAAACAAACATAGGTAAGACTAGTATTTAGGATGAAATATTTTGAGTATGTTGTTCCTTTCTTTTTATTGTCTTATTTCTTGTTCCGAGAAATATTGCTCCTAAGACACTCATGATTCCGATAGCTTGATTCCAGCCAAAAGGTTCTTTTAGCAATATAATACCTACAAGTGTTGCGGATATTGGGATAAAACCCGTAAAAATCCCCGCAACACTGGCCTTTACGTTCGCCACACCGCAATACCAAAGAACAAATGACAGTACACTTGCTGTTATTGCATAATAGAAGATGAGTATCCAGATTGACCACCCGAGATTTAAAAGGTTAAACGATGTAACTTCCCTCACTGCAAAAGGAAGAAATAGAAGAAATCCAATGATATTGACTCCGGCGGCCATTTGAATTGGAGTAAGCACACCTGATAGTTTTTTTGCTAAAATAGTGAACAAGGCTTCTGATATAACAGCACCAAAAACAAGGATATTGCCTAGTGCTAATGGCGTACCTTCTGTATTTGATGGGGTTGCTTGAAAGGTAATGATAGAAATTCCTAATACTGCAAGACAAATTGAAAGTGTTTGAGAGATGGACAGCCTTTCTCTTAAAAATATAAACGACAATATGGCTATCACTGCTGGAACCGTACTCGTTATAATTCCGGCTGCGGTAGCCGAGGTAAACCGAACCCCATAAAGCATCAAAACACTAAACAAGAAAACCCCAAAAAACGATTGTAGAAACAAAAATCCCCATTCATTTTTCTTCAGCTGTAGCGCTTGCTTTTGTCGGTTAATTAATAACATAGGCACTAAAAAAAGTAGAGCAATCAAGAATCTTATTTCGGAAAAAAGAAATATAGGGACATCGCTAACAATAATTTTCCCAACCGCTACATTAGCTCCCACAAAAGCCATTGATAGAGCAAGCTGTAAATAGGCTACTTTCAATTTTTTCACCCCTGTCTAACGTTAAAAGAATATATTTTTATTCTCCCATTAATCTACCGCTATATTATCATCGAAACGCTATCTGTTAGAACACCTTTCGGTTATAAATAATCTTCAACCTTCTCAACATTAAAAAGTCCACTTTCATTTAAAAATTGATTAAGTAAATGAAGATGTCCTACACCGTATAGAACAAAAATTCTTTCTGTATCCGATTCAATTAGTTCAACTATGTTCTTATATATGATTAAGTTTCTATAATACCAATATTTAGCTGTCCATACAGCACCCACTGGATTGCTATTATCACCTACTAGGGCAAGATTCATATAAAATCTTTGGTTTTCATTATTGAACTCTTTATGATTAAGATATAATAAGGAATCTCTGATGGAGTGGTTATTTAAAAAATCTTGAGTTTTTGCAAATACCTTTTCGCCTATTTTTATAGTTTGCTTATATTTTTCTGAACTGTGTCCCTTAGTCCATAATTCTATATCGGGAATATCCGGGTCAGAACTATTCCAATCGACACAAAATACTTCCTTGTGATTCACTTCTTTTGCTAATCGAAAACCAATTTGATGATACTCATTTCTAGTTAATTCATACTTACCTAGTAGAAAGTCGTTATAAGTTTCGTTTATATATTCACTATCTTCCGGTAAGATTTCTAATGCAACCTTTGTTGGTTCGAACTTCCTTAAAGAATCAACCACTCCTGCTATTTCTAATTGCTTTTGTTCGCTGAAAATGTCACCCGTTTTTATCTTAAATAAATCTCCATTATCGGGATTACTTAAATGTGCAGTACCAAGAACAAGAATACTTGGTTTCCTCATTCATTTTACCCTCCATTTCATTTACCAATTAAGGTATTCTACATAATTACAAAATTATCCTGTTTAAAGTTACTCGTTTGTTAAACGATCCCTTTAGAACAATTAGAATAAGTTGGTTGAAGAAGTTTGTGAGGTAGCTGAAGTGATAAATCAGATAGAAGGTAGAAGTCAAATAGCGGAAGCTTCTCATTAGAAAAGAGGTAGCAAACGTCAATACCTTACACTGTTGCAAGTGCAAATATAAATAATATTGACTTATCTAAAGTGATTTTGGAAAAAGACATGATGACTGCTATTAAATACAAACAATTCTCGATTTTAGAAGGATGTTAACCCAATAACATCCCTTTAGTCGAGCAAAAAAAGAGCACCGTGGCGACCCCATTTCTTTAACTCTTGACCATGCTAGTCAAAGAATTATCCAATATTTTTTCTCAAAACATATGTTATGGCGTTGGTCCTTAGTAATACAGGTCTTTCATTTCGAATAATGTTGTACTCTAACGGTTTTACCATGTTTTTTAACACTTCCCACCCAGTATAAATACTACCCAACTTATTCAGCATAACTTCCGTCGAAAGGTTTAATTCCATTAAGGCATCTAATTTTTTGTTAGTTTCTAAATCTCTTTCTTCAACTTCTGAATTAACGATAAGACAATTTATTCCGTTCCTTTTCGTACCCTCTTCCATTTTTCGGACTACACTTTCAAAAGTTTCTTCTGATTTGACATGTTCTAATGTAGACACTGCAATAATTATATCGTACTCATTAGGCTGTATTTGAAAGTTCTCGATATCAGCTTTTTCCAGTCGAATCACTTCTTCAACATTATATATCTTTGAATACTTCTCTAACTTACACAATGCCGAGTCTAGTAAATCCACACAAACAACTTTACCGTTTTTATCTTTTATTGTTTCTGCAATTGGAATACTGTTTCTACCTACCCCGGAACCTAAATCAAGAACATTTATATTCTTTTTACTACTAAATAAAGGCAATAGGTCCATTACAGTTTTAACTGGTTTATGTAGCCAAGAACCTTCTTTAAATAATTGATAGTTATCATAGCAAAAATCGTGATACTTCTTCTCTTCATTCCGAATAAATTCAATTCTATTCAATATGTTTCCCCCATAAATCGATTTTCTCCCTCAAGACGAAATTCCTTGTTCATTTATCCTGCCCCTTTAATAAAAATAGAAAAAACTGATGACACGTTACTATTTTAAGAATCCAATCATTTCTAAAATTTTTTTAGTAGTATAGTTTAAATTGGGTAAAGAATCTAAGGGAAAATAAGCTAATTCCAAACTTTCTTCATCCTTTATTATTTTTCCGGTTACATCCAAAGCCTTGAATATAACAGTGACATTATATATCTCGTCTCCGTTAGGAAATTTATAATAAAACTCCTTACCAGAAGCTACTCCTACTATTTCCAAGTGATTGGTAATAAGTCCTGTTTCTTCATATAGTTCTTTTTTAGCTGTCACTTCAAAACTATCCCCTAACTCCATACCCCCTCCAGGAATTCCCCAATCGTGTGTGTCTGAACGTAATTGCAATAATATTTCATTCTTATCATTTATCACGATTATTGCTGAGCCAGGAGCAATAATTGGCCTCGTACCAATAATACTTCTAAGTGACTGGATATAGTTCATCATTTTCTCCTTTTTAATCGGTTTCTCCTATTATTCTTCTTACCTATTAACTCTTCCTTCTTTTACCTTTCTTCCCTTTACTTGAAATAAAAAGAGTATCCCTTATAAAAGAATACCCTTGATAGTTTATGAAGGAATCTTAATGTTGGAGATATAAATCATTTAACTTCCATTCAATATTTATCCGATTTTCTCCGCCAACTCTAAAATAATTCCCTCTGGACCACGAACGTAGCATAACTTATAACTTTCTTCATATTGCTGTATCTCACTAAAGATTTCTGTACCCTTCTTTTTCAACTTTGCAACAATAGCTTCAATATCTTCAACATTAAAACAAATATGTCGGATACCAAGCGTATTTGCAAAAGGTTGCAGAATATTACTTTCATCGGACGGCGAATAAAATTTGACTAGCTCGATCCATACCTCCCCATCTGGCATCCCCAATCCTACGCATGAAGTTTTAACATCATTAAGCCCAACTATTCTGTCCAACTGTTCTCCATCCAATTCCCATTCCGCTTGCACTTCAAGACCTAAATCAAGAAAAAAAGCTTTAGCCCCTGAAAGATCATTTACGTTTATACTCACATGATCTATTCTATTGATCCTCATATCTCATACCACCTTTCGCCAACGTCGTCACCCTCGTATAATCCATCATGGATAATAGCTTGCTAAATTCCAAACTTAAACCCTCTTTTTGATCAATTAAAAATAAACCTTGATTTTCCATTATAAATCCCCCTTTTCTTTTATCTTTCTACAAAAACGGAGGTAATACCTTCCAAATGGAGCATTTAATCGTAAGTGAAAAGCAATTAATTCCTCTAAGTTTAGGTGGAGATAAGTTGCATAAAAAAGGCATAATCTTTGTTGAAGTAATTTGTCTCTTTAACATAAAAAAAGCTTTAATTACCATAATCTTCAACTAACCCGCTCATTCCTTCAATAGGAAAAGGGCATCCCTTTTTAAAGGAATGCCCCAGTAAGTTGAATAATTTAAAATACCTTTTTCACTAATATTAAAGTTTATTTCTGGTGCTAAATGTTTTTCGTCAAATGAAAATGGAAATGCGTTCTCCCTTTGACAATCTTGAACTTGGTTTAGTGACTTGTTCATTTAATTGAATCGTTCCTTTTTCAATCTTTTTTATGATCTGTGAACGAGTCCAATCCTCAATTTGATTTGCAAGTACTTTATCAATTCGATGTTTTCCTATCACATCTTCTAGTACAATGTGTATCACCTTTACTCCTTGTTCCACTAAGCTGGTTATTGGAATGGCTGACAAAATTGAAGATTCTTCCTTCTGCTCCTCCATTTCAGCAACGTGCTCTGTGAACGATTTATAAACAGCTAATTTTTTGTTCCACGTATGATTTTTTTCACATTTATAAATTGCATATTTGTATATGCTTTTTCCGTTTGCATTATGCCTTCGCACATTGGTGTCCGAAAAAACTGATAATTTTCTACACATTTTGCAGTGCTTCTTTACAGCTCGTTCTGATATTTGAGAAAGTTTCCAGTGGAAAGTTATATTTAACATTAATCCTTCACCTCTTAATAAGATAAAGGAACGCAAGCATCTATTTGGATAACTTGCAGCGCGCATTATAAAATTAAATGGAAAAATTAAATAGGAGATCCTACACAAGGACCTCCTCTCGCATCGAGACTACAGGGTTGCTTGGTTCCTTTGTAATGAGAAAAATGGGCATACTCCTCCCTTGAAAAAAACACCGTGTTTTTTCAGGGGGATGCTATCCAATTTATTGTTCATTACAAAGTAAATATTGGCATACTGTTCTCCTGTATCCTTTCTTCCAAATAGAGTTATTCTCATTTTACTCCGTAATTTCATTCAAAAGCAAACGTTTTCTTATCTCTTTCTTAAATAAATTTCTAAAATTCAGTTTAGTCTTACTTCCCCATAACAGTGGCTGAATACGTACGCCGCCGTTCCAAATTTCTATGTAGTACATATTTTGTAATGACAAATAGGGTGTTCTGTACATGAAATAGTTTTTGAGAAAATAAGAGATAAAAGGGGTAAAGTGCATGATTAGTGTTTTATTTGTATGCCTGGGGAATATTTGCCGTTCACCGATGGCTGAAGCTTTGTTTCGTGACTTAGTCATTAAAGAAAATTTGAATGACATCATCTTAGTTGATTCCGCTGCAACTAGTTCATGGCAAATCGGCTTACCTCCTCACCAAGGAACCCTTGATATTTTAAAAAAATACAATATTTCTTCTACGGGGCTTATCGGACGCCCACTAATTAAAGAAGACTTTTGGAGGTTCGACTATATAATAGGTATGGACAAGAATAACATAAAAAATATTTATAATATAACCGGCAAACCTAATCATCCAAAGATTATTAGGTTGCTAGACTTGACCAAAGAAAGGAAAGATATACCCGATCCATTTTTCACTGGCGACTTTGAAGAAACATATAGACTTGTTTCGACTGGCTGTCGAGCATTACTCAAGAAAATATATAGGGAAGAGAAATTATACTATTGAATTACTCTACCCCTTTAATTTCAGTAAAATGTAACGCATAGTATCATTATAATTAAACTTATTAGCTAGCCAGATTAGAATGCAAGGATTGTCGAAATGAGTCGTTTTATGTATTATAGTACAGTAGTTATTTTTCACACTTTGGAGGAGAAACAATGAGAAAGCTATATTCCTTTGAATTGGATGAAGAGAAAGGCATTTTCTTTATAAAAGTAGGCGGCTTTTTTAAAGAGGAAGATGCAAAAATATATTTAAGCGAGTTCCAAACAATCGTAAATACTATTAATCCTTCAAGGTATAAATTAATTATAGATGGCCGCGAACAAGAGGAAGTGGCTGACCAGGTGGTGGATGATATCACATTCGTTTTAAAATTATATTCGATGGCTAATTTTAAAAAGATATTAATTATTAATCCTTCCTCTCCTACTTCAAGAATGCAAGTTGAAAATTGTGTAAGGAAAATTATCTTTCCTGGAATATTTGTGGATTCCATAGAAGAAGCTTACAGTATATAAGATTAATACTATTTTTTTACTGTTATCTTAGCACAGGCACAGTTAAGAGATGGAAAACTTTTACTGACCCTCTCATTAGTTCTGTGATTTTTTGTTCTACACTGTCCAGCACCTTCAGTTAAATAATTAAAAGGCTGCTGTTCAATCTATTCAATCGTAAACTGTTTTAATTTAATTTACATTTTTCTCCGTTGTGTCTACCTTATGCTAATAAAGGTGATTTTTATGATTTTGTATATGTTCTATTAAAATACTTCTATCTTCTGGATAGGTTAATTCTAATTTCTCTATTTCTTCCTCGGTTTTCCATGCTATCTCATAAATCAGTCCATCTGGGTCTTGAATATTCTTCTTCAGGTTTTCCTTGCAAAACCATTAATAATTCAGCGTTATCATTTAAACATATCACCGGAGCACCAAACCATTTTTCCATATTTATCCCCCAGATATTTTATCACTTCTTCATATTTATGGTAATTTCCTCCTACTTCTTTAGAAAAATGTTGCTACTAGTTTGAATAAGAAGTTCAGATAACGTGGATAAAAACTAAAATCACTGCACACAAAAGCTTGGGATTTTCCCAATACCTATGACTTTAATATGGTTTTTTGTTTCATTAAAGCTGAAGTTGTACTAATTCATTAGACGACAAATCGAGTTTAATAAGCGGAGAATTTTCTCTTATGTAGAAAATAGCACTGAAAATCCCTTAAATAGACGGAAGGATTCCGACTACTAAATCAAAAAACGTGAAAATTGGGTAATTTTGCTTTGCTTAATCGGAAAACCTCCGCTTATTTCCCCCAAAACGCGCTCTATTCTGCTGGCTAACCGGAAAATATCCGCTTATTTTAATGATCCTCGATTACTCAAAAAGGACATCAATTAGCTACTTAAGTGTAAAAAGATCACCCTACCAAATAGCATATCAATTAACACTGTAAATGGCATGTCGACAACAGCAATGGTCAAGGTGTTTTTTAGGCTGCGATTTTACTTTGCTAATTAAAGTAGTAATATCCCATAATTGTTATATGAAATTTACGAATATTCAAATTTGATAAGATGGCTTGTTAAAGAAAAGTGATCTAACATAGAAATGAAGGAAGGAGGAATAAAATTGTGAAAAAGACTTTTTCCATCATACTAGGCGTTATTCTCCTCGTTATATTGATAAATTTATCAAGTATTATTGCCCATATTAAGAAATATTCTTTCGATCATAATAAACAAGTTACAACTGAGACAAAAGTTCTCAGCTATAAAGAAATTCGGGAGATGTATTATCAGCAAATGTTATTAGCCCAGAAAATAGAAGGCTCAATAAAATATTCATTAGTAGGAAATGAAGTAAGAAAAGGCTATGATGCAGTTACTTACGATGTAGATTTTTTACATGATAATCAGCAAATAAAGGTAAAAATTGAACTACCAATAACAACATACAAAGATAGCAATATGACTATTAACTTTATATCGGGCGAAGGATATATTTTAAAAATATTTGAGGATGGAAAATGGAAAAATGTTAATAAAAAAATCACACAAGAGATTATTAATAACTATGACGGCAAGTAGTGCAAATAAAGGGCATTGGTTGAAGACGACATTATTTAAAAATAAACGTAAAAGGCCGACTTTTCTACGAGTCGGTCATTTCTTATTGAATCTAACGCGAATAACACATTATTTTTGAAGTTAATTATGCTGCTATCTATTACCTAATTGGAGAATTATTCAATAGGAGTTAAATTGCTAAAGTGGATCCGCTCATTTGATCATGTGTTTCGTTACCTTATCCCCAGTTTCCCTTCCAACTCACTTTTCTGACGCAAGTGATGACGAAAATGCATGGAGACCAAATCGTACCATTCATTCGCGTTAAGCCAGCCAAAGCCACCATGTTTTACTTTATAATCAGGATTTATTTTATTTTTTTTTGATTCCAATTGTCTCATTCTTTGGATTACCTCATCTAGCATGTTCATCAGTTCCTCTTTACTATCCGAATTATTCGGAGGGCTGTTTAGCTCAGATGGTAATTTTATTTTAATCGGTGGGAAGCCACCCATTTTAAAAAGCCGTTCTCCAAATTCTGTTTTTCCATGTGTTTGTACTTTCTCAGTTGCAGTACAAGCTTCCACATTGTCAAGGTATTCATGGGCAACAAGAATCAAATGGTCATACATTTGCCCAATGGACCATACTCCTTCCTCCGTTATTGTGTGTAATTGTTCCAGCGAATAATTTTGAAGATTATTTTTGTAGGTATGAATTACTTCCAAATCGGCCACACAATCACTCCTTTATTTGATGGGTGTGCAAATTCAATAATGCACACTTTACTTCCATTTTATGTTGATGAAGACCATCTAATCTAAAAAAAAGGAAGTTATTTGTAAGTAAGATTAAAAAACCAAATACAGATAACACACAAAGTGAAAAAGAACAGATGCAATAGCTCATCAAATTTCGACATGTTATTTGTGTTAATAAGGTCCGTACTAACAGTAAAACAGTTCACTCTTAATGAAAAATTTGTTCGTTAAAAAATTCTAACGAATAAATTTGTTCATTTTGAAGCCTGCTTATGATTTGCTTAATAACTCCCGCATTACGAAATTCATTTTGATTAAAATCTATCAACCCTGGGACATTAATCCATTTACTATCTACAATTTCATCTTCTACTAAATTCAATGACCCTCCAATAATTTCACCAGTAAAATGAAATAATATTACTTGATCATTTGTATCGCTAATAAAGTTATAGATTCCTGTCGTACCATTAAGCTTCACTTCATATCCCGTCTCTTCTTTTACTTCTCTGCAAGCAGCTTTACGAATGTCCTCTTTATTTTCAATATGTCCGGATGGAAAATTCCATTTATTTTTTGCGGATGGTTTGTTTTCTTTTATGAGTAAAACCTTTCCATCTTTTATGATGGAGACACTTACTACTAAAACGATTCCATTTTGAGTCATTTTTTCCCCCTAATTGGTGAATGAATGATAGATTTCACCAATTAACCCTTTCATTTGATGAACCCCTAAATCTGTATTTGTCATAATGACTAATCCTTTTCCTTGATAGGGACTGGCCGTCATGATACATTGAAATCCTACTCCCCATCCTAATGATGAGATTTCTAAATCCTTACCCATACCTTCTAAAAACACCCCTAATCCTGTCCATTCCTTGGATCCTTGAGCGCTAATCATTTCTTTCACCCGATTAGCGGAAATTCCAAGTTTACTTTCACCTTGTAAAGCTTGCATGAGTTCAAGTACTAATTGGGCAAGATTTGTTGGGGTTGTCCATAGTCCGGAAGCTGCTGGATATGGATAAATCGGATATTTACCATCTACTAGCTGACCATTTTTATGATGACCTGAAGCAACATTTTCGGCTAATTTAGTCAGACTGAATGTGCTATCTTCCATTTCTAACGGTTCGAAAATAAGTTCATGTACGACTTTCGTGAAAGGTTTTTCTGTCACGTCCTCAATTAGTTGCTGGATGATGCAGAAGTTCGCATCTGAATAATGAAAATCTGTCACCGGTTCAATCTTTACTTCAATCGGAATTTTACAATAAGGTGTACTTCCCTCTAACAGTTCGACCATTGAAGGTGCATGATTAATGGTGGTAAGTTCAGTAAAACCTCCGTCTGGATCGATGATTCCAGATTGATGGCTGAGCAAATGTCGTAAAGATACTTTTTTATTTCTAGTAAACTTATTATTTGGTATCTTCCATGCTTTCAGTCTTTTGTTTACATCCTCATCCAATTGAAGAAGACCTTGTTCTGCTAATTTCATTATGAGCATTCCCGTAAGAAATTTACTGATTGAACAAGCACTAAAAAGAGAATGATTGTTTACGACTTGATTCGTATTTGCCTCAATGACACCATAGTTTTTGTTAGTACTCATTTTGCCATTTTCAATGGATGCAATACTTAAACCAGCTACACGATAATGTTCCATACGCTCTTTAATATTTAAAAGATTTAGCCCCATATTGGACCTCCCCATTGTGATAGATTGATTATACCACAAAAGACAAACGTACATTCCCCTTTCTTGCACGTCCGTTTTTTCTTAAACTTCAATCTAGTCGTTGACAAAATACCACCATGGAATAAAAGGATTGCACCGATAATCCTTTAAACGACAAAACTTCATGTGAAAACAATTAACCGACAAGGCTGCTAACACAAGCTTTCACTAGAAAAATAAAACATGTGTGGTTGGAATAGGTATATCCTTGGAGATTTCTTCATTTTATCTACCATATAATTGTATCCAAAGGTACTTCCTTTGCTAATATTCCATATCATCTACCTCATAATCATTGTTCGAGCTATTTCCTTTGTTAATTTTCCTTATCATCTACCTCATAATCATTGTTCGAGCTATTTCCTTTACTAATATTCCATATCATCTACCTCATAATCATTGTTTGAGGTACTTCCTTTGTTAATTTTCCTTATCATCTACCGCATATCCATCGTTCGAGCTATTTCCTTTGCTAATATTCTATATCATATACCTCATAATCATCGTTCGAGCTATTTCCTTTACTAATATTCCGTATCATCTACCTCATAATCATTGTTTGAGGTACTTCCTTTGTTAATTTTCCTTAACATCTACCGCATATCCATCGTTCGAGCTATTTCCTTTGCTAATATTCTATATCATCTACCTCATAATCATTGTTTGAGGTACTTCCTTTGTTAATTTTCCTTATCATCTACCTCATATCCATCATTCGAGCTATTTCCTTTGCTAATATTCTATATCATCTACCTCATAATCATTGTTCGAGGTACTTCCTTTGTTAATTTTCCTTATCATCTACCTCATAATCATTGTTCGAGGTATTTCTATTGTTAATTTTTCTTATCATCTATCTCATGAACGGTGTTCTTGGTAAACTCGGTGGTAAATTCCAATTAATAGATACTTCATAGACATCTTATTCGAAAATATGCACTATAAATAAACAAGAGCTGTTAATAAACAGCTCTCCATACATTGCTATTATTCTATTTTACAATCCCCAAAACAAATCCATCATACCCTTTACTACCTACCGTTTGGATTGCTGTTGAATCAATTCGGGGTTCTTTTGATAATAAATCAATAAATTTGCGCACTCCTAGGATACTTTCATCTTCACTATCTTCCTCAATAACACGACCCCTGCGAACCACATTGTCTCCAATGATAACTGTTCCTGGTTTGGAATATTCCAATGCCCATTTTAAATAGTGCGGGTTGTTCGGTTTGTCGGCATCAATGAATATTAAATCGAAGTTTGCAAATCCTCTTTCTTTAAGAGTTGGTAATGATTCTAATGCAGGACCTACAATTACCTCAATTTTATTTTCTAATCCTGCAGTTCTTATGTTCTCTTCAGCCACTTTAGCATGTTTCTGTTCATATTCAAGTGTGATAAGACGCCCGTCTTCTGGTAATGCGCGGCCTAGCCAAACACTGCTATACCCACCGAGCGTACCAATTTCTAAAATGTTTTTTGCCCCTTTTAACTTTGCTAGTAAATGAAGCAGCTTGCCTTGATTGGGAGAAACATCAATCGCTGGCAAATTGGCCTCTGCATTTGCTTTAAGGATTGAATCCATTACGGGATCTGACGCGTGAAGTTTAGATGTAAAATAAAGATCTACTTCATTCCATTTTTCAGATTTAGTCATATTAGTCTCCTTTTATCATTTATTCTCTTTTTCATCTTTGTTTAAAGTTTCCTCATTCGATAGAGAAATGTCTTTCTCATTGTCTTCTGGAGATTCGGCAGTAGCTACTTTAGAAATTTCTTCTTTTTCGTCGGTATCCATATCCTCAAATTCATGAAGTTCAAATAATTGAACAAACTCGTTAATTACCATTTCGATTGCTTTTAGTTCTCCAACTAAAATGGGGTTGATCGTTTGTAGTTCTGGTGTTTCTAACTGTTGCTTTAATGTCGTGCGTTTGAGATTCAACGTCTCTAAAAATGCAATCGCTCTTCCACGGCGAAATGTTTTTGCCCCACCACGCCCATGCATGTGATGCTCTTTTCGTTTTGGGACATCCCCATGATGGCGCCTTTCTTTAAATCCTTCGTTTTTCATATAAAGGCCTCCTTTTGTATACAAGTGTATACATCGTTATAATTGCATTGTATACGATTGTATACAGGGAATCAAGGGGAATATTTAATATTTTGGTATTTACTTTATCTAGGGCCTTTAATCCACAAATCTCTTTGTATGATGCACAAACCGAATTCTATGCGGCACAAATGACTTTCTATGATCCACAAACTAAATTTTCCCCGCAAAAAAGAGTGCCTTTGGTCCACAAATCTTTCTTTATGATGCACAAACTCATTTCGGTTCGGCACTAATCCCTTTCTATGATCCACAAACCGAATTTTCCCCATTCAAAAGAGTCCCTTTGTTTCGTCATTAGTAAATCGGGTATAAAAACTATAAAATTCGACAAAAGTGTTTTGGAGTTTTACTTTCAAATTTTGGAGGAGAATTCATTGTCTAAAGATCACACGTTACACGGGAATACACTTAAAAAGGCAACAACCGCCCTCTTGATGATTGATGTTATAAACGGCATGAATTTCGATGGAGGAAAGGATTTATTAAAGAACGCTTTACCTATGGCGAAACGACTGTCCACTCTAAAGAGGGAAATAAAGAAAAAGAATATCCCGGTTATATATATAAATGATAATTATGGGAAATGGAACTCGGATCGGGAGCAGATTATTAACGAAGCATTGAAGGAAGGTAGCATTGGGAATCAGGTAACAGATCTGCTTAAGCCGGATGAAGATGATTATTTCATCATAAAACCGAAACATTCTGGTTTTTTTTCCACCACTTTAGAAGTCCTGCTTGCCTCACTCAAAGTCAAACAGCTCATCCTTACTGGTGTGCAGACAGATATTTGTGTGTTTTTTACTGCAAATGATGCGTTTATGCGAAACTATCAACTATATATTCCTGAAGATTGTGTTGCCTCCGAAAGTATAGATGATCATCACTATACTTTGAAAAAGATGGAAGAACTTCTGCATGTAGATACCACTCCATCAACAAATCTTGACCTAGACCAAATACTTGATAATGAAAATATGTCAGAAGCAAACTAATAAAGCTAGGATCGTTCCCTTTCAAAAAAAAATGAGAGCCTGCTTTGAATCATAACAGGCTCCTTGAAACTAATTTTTTATAATTTCTTCCCTAACAGATACGGGTACGAATTCAAATTTTGTCACATCAACAAGTCCTAAATCAGTGATTTTTAACGTAGGAATCACAGCTAAGGACATAAAGCCTAACGTCATGATTGGATCAACGTTCTTTGCAATACCTAAAGTTTTGCGTGCCACTTCATTGACTTTTTCTTGTTGTTCAACAACTTCTTCTCCCGAAAGATTGCTCATCAGTCCCCCAACCGGCAAGGCCATACTGCAGAGGACTTCACCATTGTCGACAAGGACCACACCACCATCTTGTTTTTTTAACGTTTCAACGACAACTGCCATATCCTCATCATTGGTTCCAGTTACAATTAAGTTATGGGAATCATGTGCAATCGAGATACCAATAGCACCTTTTTGAATTCCATAGTCTTTCAATAACCCAACGAACACATTTCCGGTGTTATTATGTCTCTCAATTACAGCAATTTTTGCAACTAGTTTTTCAGGATTATACACAAACTCTCCTGCCTCGTCTCGTTCAACTTCAACAATCGCTTCATTAGTCAATGCTTCCGTTTGAACAACTTCAATTGCCCTTGCTTTATTTGAATCCAATTTCAAACGAAGTTTCTTTTTTGAAAAATCGCTGATGTGTACGCTCGATTGAACGGAAGTAATATCCGCTCTTGTAAACGGCACGACGTATTTTCCTTGCTCTGCCACAAGTTTTCCATCAATATATGTTTGTTCTACCACTAGGTTATTAAGATCACTGAAAATAACCAAATCTGCTTTTAACCCTGGGGCTACAGCTCCACGATCGTCCAATTTACAGCATTCTGCCGTATTTATAGTCGCCATCTGGATTGCCTGGATCGGATCAACATTTTCTTCCACACAAATGCGAACGCTGTTATCTAAATGACCTTTTTCCAAAATCGTTTTTGCTTGTACATCGTCCCCACATAATACGCATCGACGTGCATTTTGAGGGGTGACACCTTTTAACAAAGTTCGTAAATTTTGAGTAACTGAGCCTTCCCTTAAGAAAACATACATTCCTCGAGAAATACGAGCTTGCAACTCTTCTATAGTGGAACATTCGTGGTCATTTTCTACTCCGGCAGCAATGTACGCATTAAGTTCCTTGCCACTTACCATTGGACTATGCCCATCAATTCGTTTATTCATATTTTTAGCCACTAAAAGTTTTTCCAACACACGATCATTCGCTTGAATCACGCCGGGGAAATCCATAAATTCAGCTAACCCTCGGCCTTTCCTTCTTCTAATGGTGCGACCATATCCGAAGCATTTAGAACCGCTCCGGCATTTTCCATATTTGTAGCAGGGACACAAGAAGGCAGCATGTATTGAATATCTAATGCTGTATGACCGGCCGCTTCAATCATATAATCCAGTCCTTTAAGTCCCGCCACATTAACGATTTCGTGTGGATCCGCCATGACAGTCGTTGTCCCATGAGGTACAAGTAAACGACCAAATTCTTCCGGAGTCACATAAGAAGATTCCACATGGATATGCGGGTCAATAAAACCCGGTGCAATGTACTTTCCCTTTACGTCAACAATCTCTTTACCGTCATACACTTCTCCGATACCGGCAATTTTTCCGTCTACGATTGCCACATCGCCAGTAAGGATAGAACCTTGATAGACATCAACGATTTTCCCATTTTTTAAAACCAAATCTGCTTGTTTACGACCTGCAGCTACATCGATCAATTGTGTTAATTCATGTTTTTTCATCTTGTCTTCCCCCTGTATTAGATTACTTATTCCGGAGTCAATTCTGTGATCGGATCAAAAATCTCCAAGGTTACACAATCCACATTCCCTACATCAGTGATGGCCAAATCTGGAATAGCTGTAATTGGGAGAAAGCTCATATAAAACATTGGATCCGGTACACTTCCACCTAATACTTTGATTGCCTCATGCAATGAATGTTCCGCAGCGACTAAGTGATCAGGATCTTCATCTGTCACAATTCCACCAATCGGCAATTTTAACAAACTAATGACTTGACCATCCACGACGACAACCTGTCCGCCACCACAATCGATCAATGTATTAATAGCAAGGGACATGTCTTCAGGATTGGTGCCCATTACGATAAGATTGTTATCGTCAGGTGCAGAAGAAGAAGCCATTGCTCCACGTTTCAGTCCCCAACCTGCAACAAATCCTATTGACTTATTGCCGTTTTTACCAAATCGTTCTAGGACAGACACCATAGCTACATCTTTCTCTACATCCAATACTACTTTTCCATCTTTTACATCCAGTTCAACAAATCTCTCTTTCCGAACGAAGGCGCCATGACTTTCAATCGCACGAATTTTCGCTGTTCCATTATCAATGGAAACTTTGTATTCAAATGTTTCTGGTGTCGTTTTATCACATTTTAATTTTGAGGCTAAAAGCGGACTGCGTTTTGGTTCTAAAAGTTCCACTATCATTCGATTGTTTTTTGCAACAATTTCACCTTTACTAATTACCGTTTCTACTTGAAAATCTTCCAATGATTCAACGAATAAAATATCAGCAAAACGCCCCGGTGAAATTGAACCTACTTGATCATCAATTCGATATGCTTCCGCACTATTGATTGTTGCCATTTGGATTGCTACCATCGGTGTCACTCCCGCTTGAATAGCCAAACGAACCAAATGATCAACATGACCATGTTTCAAAATATCAGTGGCATGCACATCATCTGTACAAAAACTAGTTCTGCGGCCAATCGCTGAATTCACTTCTGTCACCGCACGAATATTTTCTTTCAAAAAGTTTGTCACAGAAGATTCCCGAATCAAAACATGCATACCTTTGCGTGCTTTCTCCACAAGTTCTTCGTGATCATAGCTTTCGTGATCTAAGCGGATGCCCGCAGACAAGTATTCGTTGAGATTGTTCCCACGTGCCATCGGTGCGCATCCAAAAATTGGAAGATGATTGTTATGGGCAATTGCCAATGTTTCCATTGTATCTTCGTCTAGGGTTTGAACCGCCTCACGAACGGTTTCCCACACACCAAAGCATTGTGGCCAAGACTGAACTTCTTTTTGTACTTCAGGTGTTATGTTGTATGCAATTGTTGATTTTGGTATTGTATAAGGTGTTTTATAAGGTGCACCCCAGTAAACACGAAGCGGCAATTGTTCAATTTCTTCAAAGATTTCCTTCAGGCCGTCCATTCCAACGACAGAAATGTATTCATCAAGACCAGAAATTGCACTCGTTGTCCCAAAAGGAATCACTGCCTTAGTAAAGCTTGTCATACTCATCTTGCTGCATTCTATGTGAATATGCCCATCAATTAACCCCGGAACTAGATATTTACCTTTCGCATCGATTCGTTGTGTATCTTCACCGATATAATCAGTCACATCACCGACCGCTACAATTTTTCCTTTATAAATCGCCACATCAGCGGGATATACTTCACTTGTCATAACATTGACTAATTGACCATTTTGAATCACTTTTTCGGAAGGAATTTTCGCCCCTCCTGCTTGTATGTATTCTTTTAATAATGCTGCTGTCATTTTCATCTCATATTTCTCCTTTCATTAATTCAAAGTATTTAGGATATAAAGCAATAATAGAAAAACAAAAAATAAAACATATAAAACCGGATGAACCTTTCTCCATTTACCAGCTGCGATCATCAAAATGGGATACGTTAAAAATCCAAAAGCAATCCCGTAAGAAATGTTATATGTTAAAGGCATACCCACAACAATTAAAAACGCCGGAACGGCAATTTCAAACTTGTGCCAATTAATTCCTTTTAAAGGCTGAGCCATTAAAATCCCAACAACAATTAAAACAGGTGCCGTCACATTTGTTGTAATGACAGTCAACAACGGTGAAAAGAACATACTTAGGAAAAATAGAACTGCTACCACAAGCGCCGTTAACCCGGAACGACCACCAAGGGCAATTCCTGCGGAAGATTCTACATATGCCGCAGTTGGAGTCGTACCTAATAGTGAACCAGCTAGTAAAGAACCCGAATCCGCTCCCAATGCACGGCCAATACGCGGCATTTTATTATTTTTCATAAACCCCGCTTGTTCAGCTAATCCAATCAATGTTCCTGCAGTATTAAAGAAAGCTACAAATAAAAACAGTAAAACAACCGACCATAATTGAAACGTATTAATGTTTGGAATATTCATCAAGCCTACACCGATGGTTGGTTTCAAACTAGGAATGGAGGAAACAATATGATTCGGTAAAGGAATCAAATGAGTAACCAAACCTAAAATTGCAGTTGCTACCATACCGATGAAAATAGCTCCCGATACCTTGCGTGCAATCAAAATAATAATAACTAAAAAACCAAAAATCGTTAGCCAAACTTCTCCGTTTGTAAACGAGCCAATAGTAACCAACGTGGATTCTTCCTTAACAATCAGCCCACCACCTTGGAGGCCCACAAAAGCAATAAAAATTCCAATCCCAGCGGACATTGCTAGTTTTAAATCATGAGGGATAGCATCAATGACTATTTCGCGAATCTTCATAAATGTGATGATAAAAAACAAAATCGAAGCGACTACGACACCGGCTAAGGCCGTTTGCCAAGGCACTCCCATCGCAATAACGACTGAATAAGTAAAAAAGGCATTGTCCCCCAACCCTGGAGCAATAGCAATCGGATAATTTGCTAAAAAGGCCATCAACAGACAACCGATAATTGCCGAAATGGCTGTCGCTGTAAAAACAGCCCCCTTATCCATTCCTGCATCTCCCAATATATCTGGATTCACAAATAAAATATAAGACATGGAGATAAACGTCGTAAGCCCCGCCAGCATCTCCTTCTTGACAGATGTACCTAACTCACTTAAATGAAAGACTGATTCCAGCCAACTTTTTTTCTCTACTAATTTTCCTTCTTTATTCAATTCCGTGTGACCTCCTGCCGTAGACAATTTGATTACGTAAAATCGGCTTATAAACTATGATTATATGTGATTACTATTATATTTTTTTGAAATTAAGCCGGAGCGGTCACTTCAAACGTGCCACTAAAATTATTATCAACTCCCCTAAGTGTGGTGTCAGGATTCTTCACCGGGAATGGGAAGTATTCCAAACATTTTAGTTCTTAAGCTTATTTTGTAAAATAAAAAAAGCCGAAGAACTAATACATCCAATCATCTACGAGTGGAGCAAAAGTCCTTCGACTATATGTCGAATAGGATAGTTAATAGATTAATAAAAGTCTATTACTATTCTTTGCTTCTCATAGTCAGTTCATTTACGGTAAACTGGTAGAAACTCGCAGGCCATATTCCTGCTATTATATGAGTGAATGTTATGTAATTTTTGATTGTTATTATTATAGCATGTCATTTTTGGAATTCAATAAAAAGCATATAAATAAAACTATTCAGATAACTAAAATCCGAATATTCAGTAGAGGAGAGGCAATTATTAAGTAATTAATTAGTCAAAAGGCGAACTTTATTTCAAAATACCTAAATTATATACGGATATTTTTGTTAGTGTTGCTTAGATCAATTCTTTCAGCCGTTTCAGTGCTGAGTGAACAGTCAATCTATGAAATGTAATAAATGTCTTTTTAAAGATGACACCGTAAATGCCATAAGGAGTAGGTGAAAGTCTCATTAGTTCTTCCCTGCTCTGTATATCAATAATATCTGCTTGAATCCCCAATCGGTTTGCTCCCTTTATGATATTTTCCGTTGCTATATCAACAAACGGACATTGTTGAGTCCGAATAATTGTTAAATTTGTAAAAGGTTTTAACCGATTCTCCCAATCTGTTGGAAAATAAGGATTAGGTGAATGGCCAAATTTATGAACAAGCAATTCAAATCCATAAGGAGCAGTGTCTACCTCAATAAAGTTATTTTTTATAAAAATTTCCTTACTCGGTGTCCAGGAAGTATCGGGATTCGTTACGACAATCACACCATCTTTCCTTTGCTCCCTTGCCTCTTGGATACATGTTTGGATTAATTTCGATGCATACCCTTTTCCTGTTATATTTACCCATAAGCAATGAATCACTAAATAATTTTCACCATATACGACGCGTGAAGAATGTTCAATCGGTGTGTATTCGATAAATCCCGCGTGTTTATTGTCCTCCATTATTTTTATGTACTTTAACCCTTCATGGAACTGTCCAATTAGCCACTCGTTTTTATTTGTGTAACCTGTGGAATTTGGTTTGCTGCGTAGACAATAACAACCTTGATCGTCTAAATTTTCTTTGTTTATCTGAATGAACTCAATCGTTTTCACATATTATCCCCCCTTCAAATGCTACACATAATTTCCCTATTCGAATTCAAAAATCCTGCTTTAAATGAAAAAAACAGACAATGTACCATTTGAAAAGGTGGCTTTGATTCACAAATGACTTTGTATGTTCCACAAATCACGTTCGATCCTACACAAACTAAATTCAAACAACAAGACCAAATCATTACTACGATTTGGTCTGCTGAATAGAGAACTATTTAAGGATGTTCTGTTGCCCGGAAACCAAAGGATATATGATCCTGAACCGGAATCCAAGCACCGATGCCTTGAGATGTAACGTTTTTGACGACGATTTTCTTTTTTGTTCCTTTTAGTACGAGGTATACTTCACCATACGTAACTTTTCCTTTTTCATTAATAGCTGGTGCATAGCCATACAAATAGCCAAGACGTTTAGCCGGTACATTGTAGTAATGATCTTTCTTCGTACCTGCACCTATAATTGTGTCAAAGGATAGAGGTAATTTTGTTTTTTCCATTGCTTTTAGCAGCATCATCTTGCGGACATCCTCTGATTTAGCTACTTTTGCCGTTAGCCCTCCTCTTACCGCTTTTTGAGATTCCTGAACATAGTGAATTTTGTAATTCGTTTTCCCGCCGCGATTATCAAAATAATTCGTATTAATTTTTTGATATTGCCAGTTTGGAGCAGTTTCAATTGAATCGTAATTAAGCGGCCATTCCCCTAAATAAATCGTTGCACGAAGGCCTAAAGAAAATGGTGAATTATTTACAGATGTTTCATTAAGCATTCGGATTAAATTAGGATTTTCAATTTTCACTTTTGATGTTTTAATTATTTTCTTCGTAAATTCACTTGGTTGTAGATATGGCAAATCCTGTGTCGGATTCGGATACGTATTTTCTTTTGCTATGTCTAAAACATGAGTAGGAATTTTCACATTTTCTATTTTGTTAACCTGTTTGCTCGCCATTGCTGATGGTGAAGCTGATAAAAGAATTAATAAAAACACAAGAAGAATTCGTTGCCATTTCATTTTTGGTGTACTCCTTTCTTACCCTTCATTGTTTTGTTCTTATTTTTTTCCGTTCCTTTAATTATTATCCATTATAAAAAATATTTCTTTCCGTGCTTATTAAAACTTAGATTGTAATTACCATAGCAGGTGCTCGTACCATCTTCTCCAAACAATTTAATGACAAAATCAATTTAAATCTGAATATTTACAAATTTTAAATAATAATATATACTATATTTAACTTATTTAAAAGGAGGGTCGTTAGCAGCACTTAGGCTCATAAAGGGGGAATGGATGAAGAGGTAGTTCTCTGTAATCTTACTTTTAAAAACCGTGCTGTAATTTTATATGAATATTGAATGGTAAAAGCCTCTAAGCAAATTCGTTATGCTTAGAGGCTTTTTGTTTATAAAAGATAAAATCCGATTCCCATAATAATATAAGCTGCGAGCAAGGTCGCACCTTCAAACCAGTTTGTTTCCCCGTCATTAGCAAGCACGATTGTCAACAAGACTGAGGTTGCCATGGCGACTAATTCGGGAAGTGTAAATACTAATGGCATGCTCGGGTTAAAGAATAATGAAAGAATAACGAGTACAGGTGCTACAAACATCGAAATTTGTAAAGTGGACCCAAAGGCGATTTCAACGGCAATATCCATTTTATTTTTGTACGCCATTAATATAGCAGAAGCATGCTCAGCCGCATTTCCGACAATCGCGACAATAACAATCCCGATAAAGAGTTCACTCCAACCGAAGCTTTTTGCCACTGCTTCAAACGTATGAACAAGGTTTTCAGATACATAGGCGACAGCTAATGTAGCAACAGCTAGAACTAAGATCGACTTCCCTTTTCCCCATTCCGGTTCCTCTTCATGTTCTTCTTGTTTCGATTCTGGATCTTGATAGATTCCGCGATGTGTAACAAGTTTAAAGAATAATGCCGCTAGGTAAAGAATAATCAATATAATGGAAATTCCAACACTTAGATTCATCGTTTTTGCTTCAGTTAAATTAACCGAAAATACAACCGGAATCACAAAAGCGACAATCACTGCGAAAATTAATAGCCCCGAATTATGCCTTGCATCATACACATTAAATTTCTGTCTTTTGTACTTGACCCCTCCAATAAAAAATGCCATTCCTGCGACGAGCAGCAAGTTTCCTAAAACGGACCCTGTTAACGAAGCTAACACAACTCCCGTTAATCCGGCTTGAAGGGAAAATATGGATATGATAAGCTCCACTGCATTCCCAAATGTTGCATTTAACAATCCGCCAATTCTAGGACCGGCTACAATTGCCAAACTTTCAGTTGCCCGTCCCATAAAACTTGCCAATGCAACAATCGTCAAACAATAAATGATAAACATAAGCACACTTGGCCAATGCAATAAAGAACCAATAACTGATATCGGAACCCCGATAAAAACCATAATTGCAAAAACTTTATTCATCTTTCTCCTCCCGGTATTAGGTGGTTTATTCGTTTTTTGAATAATTTCATTTCCTAAAAGAGCCTTAATAAAAAATTTATAGCATAAAATTCCATCTTATTAAAGCATATGTTTAAATATAGGTTAATTTTATTCTTATTTCTATTTATATTTCCCTATTGTTTCTTCTCAAATCTTTTATTTTCGCTTGATCGTATGTACAGTTTATTCCAAACAGTATGTTCGGAATAATTATTATCTTGCCAATTGTCCGGTATACGGTTAACATCACTGATAGAAAGTCTTTTTTATAAGGAGTTTGCTTCTATGGTCAAAACAGATAAGTATCGTTTTTGGATATTAGTTAGTATTGTCGCAATATCGGGATTTTCCCAAGGTATGTTATTACCCTTAATTGCAGTTATCTTTGAAAATGATGGAATGGCTTCTTCCTTAAATGGATTAAATGCAACCGCACTTTATATCGGTGTACTTATTGCCTCACCGTTAATGGAGGCACCGTTACGAAAAGTTGGGTATAAACCGTTAATTTTAATGGGAGGCTTCACTGTAGCGATTACGTTATTTTTATTTCCCGTATGGAAATCCTTTTGGTTCTGGTTTATTTTACGACTATTAATCGGTATTGGCGATCATACGCTCCATTTCGCAACCCAAACATGGATTACTTCTTCTTCCTCCAAAGAAAAGCTTGGAAGAAATATCTCATTGTACGGGTTATTTTTCAGTTTAGGGTTTGCATTTGGACCATCTTTAACAAACTTAGTGAAAATAAATGAGTCATTGCCATTTATGATTACATCTGCGTTAAGCTTAATCTTAACGTTCACTGTTATTACGTTAAAAAACGACTTTCCCGAAAAGGATACGGAATCTGTTTCGTTCCTTGGAACATTTAAACGATTCGGGAAAGTATGGAAATATGCGTGGGTTGCCCTTCTCCCCCCTTTCGGATTTGGGTTTATGGAAGCCTCTTTAAATAGTAGCTTCCCTGTCTTTGCTTTAAGAAATGGGATTAATGTCGAAGCGGTTTCAATTATTGTTCCTGCTTTTGCAATCGGTACGATTATCACACAATTACCACTTGGAATGATTAGCGATCGTTTCGGTCGTAAAAACACGTTAATTACCGTAATTTTCATCGGATTCCTTTGTTTTATCGCTGCAGGATTTGTGAGTCATTCGGTCATCGGGTTACTTCTTTGCTTCCTTTTTGCTGGTATGGCAGTCGGTTCCACGTTTTCATTAGGAATTAGTTATATGGCCGATTTACTGCCAAAAACGTTATTCCCTGCTGGAAATATTATGTGCGGAATCTTATTTAGCCTGGGAAGCATGCTCGGTCCTTTTTTTGCAGGACTTATTATCGAGCACATACAAGGGGCGAGTTTCTTCTATTTGATTAGTGCTATGTTATTGATTATTCTTTTATCATTATGTACATTCCGTACTTCGGAGAAGAAGAAAATATTTTCGGGTATTTCACAATAGAAAAAACTTTTCGCACGCTTCTGAATATGATAAGATATAGAAAATTTATAAAGCAAGTACAGCTGTCATCTTTCCCTGAGATGACAGCTTTCGTCTTTTTTAAGGGTATTGAATTTGATTCTTTTTCTCAATTAAGGAGGTCTATCCATGGAACAAGGGCAAATCGTAACAACGGGTCGTGAAAAAATTTCATTAACAGAATCATCTCGTTTTGATCAACTCCTTGAACATATCGAACTGATTGCTGCACTTCTAAGTGGTCTTTTCATTTTCATTGGATGGCTATCTTCCCAATGGAATCATGAAACGATTTCGATGACGTTTTACCTAGTAGCTTTTATCATTGGAGGCTATGCAAAAGCGAAAGAAGGAATTCTCGATACTGTAAAAAATAAAGAATTAAATGTAGAAATGTTAATGGTTTTTGCAGCTATCGGCTCAGCGGTGATTGGCTACTGGACTGAAGGTGCAATACTCATTTTTATCTTTTCATTAAGTGGTGCACTCGAAACTTATACGATGAATAAAAGTCAAAAAGAGATTTCTTCCCTACTAGATATTCAACCAGAAACCGCAACAAAAATTATCCAAGGTCGGGAAGAAGTCATCCATGTTTCTCTTTTAAAAGTGGGCGACCAAATCATAGTGAAACCAGGTGAAAGAATACCCGCTGATGGAATGATTATAAAAGGAACGACAACAATTGATGAATCAACTATTTCAGGTGAATCTATTCCTGTCACGAAGGGAATTCAAGCTGAAATATTTGCTGGCACAATGAATGTAAATGGCTCAGTGATTGTCAAAGTAACGAAGCATGCGAATGAAACGGTATTTCAAAAAATAATTGCGCTCGTTCAGTCTGCACAAAGTGAAAAATCTCCATCCCAGCTTTTTATCGAACGATTTGAAGGTGTATACGTAAAAATCGTATTGCTTGTCGTTCTGCTCATGTTGGTAGTCCCGCATTTTCTGTTCGATTGGAGTTGGAATACGACCTTTTATCGAGCGATGATTTTATTAGTTGTAGCATCACCATGTGCCCTAGTTGCATCTATTATGCCAGCAACTTTATCTGCTATTTCGAATGGTGCACGGAATGGAATTTTGTTCAAAGGTGGTGTTCATCTTGAAGCTCTCAGTCATGTTAAAGCTATTGCTTTTGATAAAACAGGGACATTAACAAAGGGAAAACCGGAAGTGACGGATATTATTGTTCGTACGGGGGTGGATACTAAGAATCTATTGCACACCATTGCTTCAATTGAAAATCGCTCTAATCATCCACTTGCACATGCAATTGTAGACTATTGGAAAAAGGCACATGATCAGCCACTACTTCAACCTGAGAAAATTGAAGATATCCCTGGATGGGGATTAAAAGGCTGGCTCCACCATCAAGAATGGTGGATTGGTAAAAAAGATTTCGTTGGTAAAGATGCCCTAGCATTTGAAAACGGAAGAGCAATGGAACTTGAACGTGAAGGAAAAACAATCGTTTATATCAAAGACTCAATTGGAATTGTTGCTGCAATTGGTCTTCAAGATATCGTTAGAAAAGAAGCAAAACACGCATTAACATTGTTGAAGAACGAAGGCGTTCAAACAGTAATGTTAACCGGTGATAGTAAGAATACAGCAAAAAACATCGCCCAGCAGTCAAACATTGATGAATACATTGCTGAATGTTTACCGGAAACAAAGGTAACTTCTTTAAAAAATCTTAAAGATAAATATGGGGTGGTAGCCATGGTTGGTGACGGTGTAAATGATGCTCCCGCCCTTGCTACAGCAAATATTGGAATTGCTATGGGAGAAGGAAGCGATGTCGCCATGGAAACAGCAGATGTCGTTTTAATGAAAAATGATCTATCCCGAATTGCCGAAGCAATCCGCTTATCAAAAAAAATGAATCGAATTATCAAACAAAATATCATCTTTTCATTAACAGTCATCCTACTCTTAATCACCTCTAACTTTTTACAGTTTTTAAATCTTCCCTTAGGGGTTGTTGGCCATGAAGGCAGCACCATTTTAGTGATTTTGAATGGTCTAAGATGTCTTCGGGGATAAAAGAATTAGTAAGGAGCACCTCATCGATATGAGGTGCTTTTACTTTTGAAAACGGCCTTAGTATATTATTTAATAAAAAGGATTTTATAAGAACATGGAGAATAGATTATTTTATAGGGAAGATGGAAGGAGTTAAAGTAATGGAACATAAAACAAAAAAAGAATTGAAAAGTTGGGGAAAAGCATTAATTATTGCATTAGGAATTGCATTTGTTGCCAGAACATTCCTTTTTGCTCCATATACAGTAAAAGGTGTGTCAATGGAACCAACATTACATGATCAAGAAAAAATTTTTGTGAATAAATTTACTATGAACGATCGTTATCATAGAGGAGATATTATCATCATTAAAGGGAAAGAAAAGAATTATGTTAAACGAATTATTGGTCTTCCAGGGGAAAAAATTTATATGGAAAATGATAAATTATTTATAGATGGAGTCTTAAGCAAAGAACCCTACCTTTCACAAAACCTAAAATTAGCCATGGAAGATGGAAGTAAGTTGACTGGTGATTTTGGTCCAATTACCGTACCTCAGAATAAATACTTCGTTATGGGGGATAATCGTTTAAAAAGTGAGGATAGCAGAAATGGTTTAGGCTTTATTCGAAAGCAGAGTATTGTAGGAAAAAGTGAATTTGTTTTTTTCCCACTGTCTCATTTTAGAGATGTAGATTAACATAAGCGACCTCTTCTGCAGAAGAGGTCGCTTATCATTAGTGATATCCATTTTGTCCGTTTGCTGATCCGGAAGTTTTGCCTTTTGGTTTTTGCTTACTGTTTTGTTTTGTTTTTTTACCCATGTCCATTCTCCTTTCAAATGTATTTCATAATCATTAATAGTTTGTTTCATTTTTCGTGAAGTTTCCCCGTTATTTATTAACAGCCTTAGCAAGTTTTCTTTTTCGCTGAAATCAATGCATTGATTTCTCCCCCAACGATTAAAATGATTCCACTGAAATAGAACCACAACATAAGTACAATAATCCCGCCTAAACTTCCGTACGTCGTTGAGTAGTGGCCAAAATTACTTACATAAAAGGAAAACGCTAATGAGACAATTGCCCATCCAACTGTAGCGATAACCGCACCTGGAAAAACAGCAAGACACTTAATTTTTTTATTCGGGGCAAAGTAGTAAATTCCAACAAAAACAACAAATAATATGAGTGGACTAATAACCCATCTTAACGCTGTCCAAATATGTGTAAATTGTTCAGAAAGCCCAAACAGTTGAAAAATATAAAAACCGATATATTGTCCAAACACGGGTAATAACAATGCAACTAAAAAAACAAAAATCATCGCAAGTGTTAAAAGAACCGACATGGCTCGTGCAACAATTGCCGAACGGGTTTCCTTTACTTCGTACGCACGATTTAATGCTTTTGTAATTGCATTCATCCCTTTTGATGCCGACCATAACGTGGCAATAATTCCAAAAGAAAGCAAGCTTGTTCTTCGATTATTCAGGATGTCTGCTAAGTTCGATTCAATCATTTTCAATGTTTGTTTCGGCGCAAAATTACGTAATACGTTCAAAATGTCATCCAAATCAATCGGCAGATAAGGAAGTAAGCTAACAATAAAGAGAAGTAATGGAAATAAAGATAACAGAAAAAAATAAGCTAGTTGTGCAGCCAAACCAGTGATGTCATTGTACGTTGAATGTTTAATGATCGAAATGATAAAATTTTTATCTCGAATGATTCTTGAGTTCCCCATTTTTTCACCTCGTAAAAAATCCTCTAATTCGGTTAGTTGTAATACTATCTTCCCCTCAGCTCTTCCAATAAAACATAATATGTATTTGACACCTATTTTAATTCGTGGAAAGATAGTATTATCTTTTATGAAAAAATGAGAGGATGACACGTGTGGATCTTACAATTAAATCAACAGAAAATATTCAATATATGATTTCCCAAATCACAACAAAATTACGGATGGTTAACGTAGATGCGATAAAATCTTCACAATACAATGAAGATGTTTATGAGGATTTACATGATATTTACGAAATGGTGATGAAAAAAAACACCTTCAGTCCAAATGAAATGCAAGCAATCGTAGAAGAATTGGGTAATTTACGTAAGTAGTCTCGTTGATACAGGACAAGAAAACCTAATGAGGACATAGAATCCGTTATTCTTTTAAAATCGCCCTGATTCAGGGGCTAAGCGGACACAGGGTACGCTATTTACAAAAAAATATTTAAAATTACTGCTTTTTTGTAAAATAGCGGATTCTGTGTCCGCAAAAATAAGGAAATAACCTATTTTTTCACAAATAACGGAACCGGTGTCCGCCTTCAATTTATTTAATCTCCTTTATATCCATCTTCCATAATTGATCATCATCAGCGGCTGGTGTACCCCGGCCATCCAAATTATTGGAAATAAAATACAGATTATCTCCCTCGATATAAACATCTCGAATTCTTCCAAAATCGCCTCTTACATAAGTAGAACTTTTTTCTTTTAGATCAAATATCCTTAGTTTTTCCCCCCGTAGTGTAGCAATGTATATTTTTCCATCCTTATATTGAATGCCCGAAGGTGCCCATGTTGTATTACCTGTTTGAAAAATTGGTGTCTCCATCCCTTGTTTGCGTGTATTTCCTTCAATGATTGGCCACCCATAATTGGCTCCGGGTTTAATTTGATTAATTTCATCATGTGCACTTTGGCCATGCTCTGTACTATACATCGTTCCGTGCTCATCCCATGCAAGTCCTTGTGGATTTCTATGTCCATAGGAATAGACGTAACTATTTTTAAACGGATTATCACCCTGAATACTTCCATCTAATTCCATTCGTAAAATTTTCCCCGATAGGGAATTTAAGTCTTGTGCATTTTCTCGTAAGGCTGCATCTCCAACAGTTACATAAAGTTTTTGATCTGGTCCGATTTTTATACGCCCACCATTATGGATGGTTGATCCGGGGATGCCTTCTAGTAAAGCCGAAACTTCCTCCCATGTTTCTCCTTTTTTTTGAATAAGAATCACACGGTTAAATGTATTGCCATTTTCCTTGTATGTGTGATAGGCATATGCTTGATGGGATTGTTCAAAATTTGGAGTTAGTTCAATCCCAAGAAAGCCGCCTTCCCCTTCGTGATGAATTGGTTTGTTGGTTTTTACTTGGGATCGATGAAATTGATTCGTTGTTTCATTCCATGATACGATTGTTCCATCTCTTTCACTGATGTAAAAGGTATCCTTATGTTTTGCCATCGCCCATGGGACTTTTAATTTTTGTAAAATCGATTGTGGCTGCTGATTTGTGGTCGTTTTTTGTGCTTCGAAAGAATTTTCTTTTCCCTGTTGATTCGAGCATGCGGTTAAAAGTATAAAAACGAAAATGAGTATTCCTCTAATCAATTTTAATCCCTCCATTTTGAAATATTCCTATCTACTATTTCATCAATGGAAAGGCGAATCCCTTCATTAATCTGGCGGATTCGTGCACATGAGCTCAGATTTCTCTGCTTTTCCTTCTCGCATCCGACGGATTCATTCACGTAAGCTCGGTTTTCTTCGCTTTTCCTTCTCGTATCCAGTAGATTCGTGCACCTAAGCTCGGTTTTCTTCGCTTTTCCTTCTCGTATCCAGTGGATTCGTGCATCTAAGCTTGGATTTCTTCGCTTTTCCTTCTCGTATCCGATGGTTTCGTGCACATGAGCTCAGATTTCTCTGCTTTTCCTTCTCGCATCCGACGGATTCGTGCACATAAGCTTGGATTTCTCTGCTTTTCCTTCTAGCATCCGACGGATTCGTTCACGTAAACTCGGATTTCTTCGCTTTTCCTTCTCGCATCCGACGGATTCGTTCACGTAAGCTCCGATTTCTCAGCTTTTTCTTCTTGTATCAAATTTTTTCGAGAACTGTTTTCATCATTTTTATCTAATCAATTCAAAAAAAAAGCCTCACATTCGAGGCTTTAATCTTGATCAGTTATAATGATAATTCCATCTTTTGTTACGGCAATTGTATGCTCGTATTGGGCAGATAATGTGCCGTCCATTGTTCGTGCGGTCCATCCATTGTTGTCCATTTTCGTTTCAAATCCACCGATATTGACCATCGGTTCAATCGTGAATACCATACCTTCTTTAATTCTAGGTCCTTTACCAGGTAATCCAAAATGAGGTACTTCAGGTTTTTCGTGAATTGTTGGCCCAATGCCGTGACCGATGAAATTTCGAACAACAGAAAAACCATGTGGTTCAACAAAGGATTGAATGGCATGACCGATATCACCGATTCGATTTCCTACTTTTACTTGTTCAATTCCTTTATATAATGCTTCTTTCGTTACGTCTAATAATTGCTGTGTTTGCTCACTTACTTTTCCAACCGGATAACTCCAGGCTGAATCTGCTAGTGCTCCGTTCAAGTTTACAACCATATCAATGGTAACAATATCCCCTTCTTGAAGTGGCTGTTTTCGCGGATAGCCATGGCAGATTTCATCATTAATACTTGCACAAGTCGCAAATTCATAGCCTTTATAACCTTTTTGTTCCGGAGTTGCTCCATTCCTTTTCAAATAATCATTAACGAATTCTTCAATTTCCCATGTTGTCACACCAGGCTTAATCATTTTGGCAATTTCATTATGGGTACTTGCAAGCAGTTCACCTGCTTTTTTCATCATATCGATTTCACGTTGTGATTTGTATGTGATCATCTTACCTCTTCCTTTCAAAATTACACTTATCTATATTTATATCGAATAATTATGTTATGAACACTATCATCATATCGTTATTTCTACGTTATAGCAAAAATATTTCCTTAAATACACCATACATTATTCAACAACTTTCATGAGGCTGTATGTTGAATAATGGCGGCTAATTGTTGAAATATCTGTGTACAAAAAGCACAGTTTTTAATATTTCCTAAGAAATAAAGGCTTTTCCTTATCTGTAAGGTTGTGAAAAACTGTCGAAAATACTTCGACAGCTTTCATCTAAAAAAACAAAAGCCTTCTGTACAAATGTACAAAAAGCTTGTTAATTTGATTTTACTCTTGGGAGAATAAGGACTTCAACTCGACGATTTTTCGCTCTGCCTTCTTCAGTTGCATTTGTTGCAATTGGTTGGTACTCACCATACCCTTTAACACTAAAGTTTTTTGCCTCTAAATGCTCATTTTTCAAAATGACTTTCATAAAATTATAGGCTCTCATCATACTTAATTCCCAATTCGATTCAAAATTGGAATTATGGATTGGTACATTATCAGTATGACCACTGATAAGAATATTTCTTGGTGGATCCATTACAAGTAATTTAGAAACTTCTTTTGCTATTTTTATATTTCCCCCTGTAATACTAGCATTTCCTGAACCGAAAAGAACATTGTCCCGAATCGTTAGAAGCAAGCCTTCCGTTGTTAAAGAAGTGGCAAACTTTCCTGTCAAGTTGTTTTCTTTTATATATGCGTTTATCTTAGTTTGTACCTCAGCTAATTCTTCATGATCTTTTATCTTTTGTTGTTCAAATTTCTTTTTTTCTTCATCTGCAGCTTTTTGTTCTGCATTTGTCTTTTCTTTATTAACTTGAGTTTTCTCCTGTGGTTTTGTTGTTTGAAAATTTTCCTCTTGTTGCGGATTGGAATAATCCAATACTCCAACTCCAGAGGAGAAAATGCCGTTAAATACTTTTGAAAGTTCTTGGAACTTTTGTGCATTAACTGTACTTGAAGCAAATAACACGATAAATAAAGCTAATAGTAATGTCATTAAATCAGAATAAGGAAGTAACCAAGATTCATCTGGATGCCCTTCATCGTGGTTTTTTCTTTTCTTTTTCTTACTCATTCGCTTCACTACTTTCTTCAAACAGCTTTTTCCGTTCCCCGACAGGAAGATAAGAAGCTAATTTTTGCTCGATGACTTTCGGAGCTTCACCAGCAAGAATGGATAGAACCCCTTCAAGCATAATTTCTTTCCTTTTTGCTTCTTCTTTGGATTTTCGTTTCAGTTTATTGGCGAAAGGGTGCCATAATACATACCCGGTAAATATCCCAAGCAATGTGGCGATGAAGGCAGCAGAAATCGCATGTCCTAATTTTTCCGTATCTCCCATATTCCCTAAAGCAGCAATAAGACCAAGTACAGCTCCTAGAACACCTAGTGTTGGAGCATATGTCCCTGCTTGTGAAAAAATGGCTATTCCCGCTTGATGACGACCTTCCATCGCATCAATTTCCTCACTTAACACATCACGGATATATTCTGCACTTTGTCCGTCAACAGCAAGACTGAGTCCATTTTTTAAAAATGGATCATCAACCTCCTCCAATTTCGCTTCAAGTGCAAGTAATCCTTCCTTTCGTGCTACTTGTGCCCAGTCAGAAAATAGATTGATGATTTCTTTTTCACTCATATTTTTCTTTTCTTTAAAGATGACACCAAATAATTTTGGCACTCTTTTTATTTCACTCGTAGGAAAAGCGATCGTTACCGCAGCAATGGTCCCTAGAATAATAATTAAAAACGCAGCGGGATTCACTAATGCATTTAGGGGGACGCCCTTCATAACCATTCCCACGCCAATGGCCACTACTCCTAAAATAACCCCAATTACCGATGTTTTGTCCATTTACTTCACCCTAATTTTTCAAAATCTTATTTCTATCCTTTATATCGACAAGGTAGTGGATTTTTTTAGAGGAAAACGGCAAAACTTCGACAAATAGTTCATCTTTCTATTTCAAAAATTTCTTTTCTATCTTTTGCTCGTAGTTTTTAAATACGGAGGAATTGGTTTTCCCTCCTTTTTTCGATACGAGTTCATTGTACTTTAACATTTTTTCATTCAGTTTTTGGGTGAGCTCTTCTTTATTTAGTTCATTTTTACTTTGTTTAATGAGGTCTTCGATCGTCATTAGTTCTTTTTTCACCGACGCCTCTTCAGGGGAAAATCCCGCATTGCGCATAATTCGATAGGCCATTCGCAAGTCCTCTGGAATGTTGGCTAATTCATCATCGGGCAGCGGCTTCCCGTACCCCGGTAAATTTTCAAATTCACCATTTTTAAATGCTTCACGAATTCGATCCTCGGTTAATCTAAAAAAGTCCACAACAATCACCCTTTCAATTAATTTCTTACTTTTATTATATCGATTTTACTTTATAAAGACGTAGGATCCTATTGATATTTTTGACAAAATTCAAACTATTTTCACTAAAGAGAAGAACCTTTTGATCATTAATCTGTGATAATGTAACGATTTTTGGGAGAATCTAAACAAGAAGGAAATCAAGAAGGCAGGAGTGTGGAAAAATGGCTAGAGGGACCAGTTTTAATCATAAGAAAAAAGGACATCCGGGTAATTTCCCACAAGACAGCTTAACTGAAAAACATACAAAAGAAGCAATTGGTGATGAAGAATTCATCGTAACAAGAGAAGCATTTAAAAATCGGGTGGAAGAGGAAGAAGTTGAATAAGAATTCATCGAAAAAGAGTTGTACCTATTAACTTGGTCAACTCTTTTTTCATCTCACCTGTTTCTTCAACATTTTCACAGCTAACCACATCGTCCAAATAAACGGCGGTCCGGAAGTAAGTGGAATGACAATATAACCGATTGGAAATGATATGCACGTAACGATAATTCCAATCAGGCCGATTAGTCCACAATACAATGCACTATTATTAAACAATGTAGAGAAATGCTGTGTTTTTGTACTTCGCATCCCCCATCCGTATAAAAAAACACCCATCCAACCACAGGCAACCGCAAAATAACCCGCTAACAATAAAAAGGAAAAAACTGATTCCCACACTTTAAACAATGTCGATCCATCGTTTTGAATGACTTCTTCCCCAATAATCGGGAGAATCGTTAGCTCAGCCGTAAGAATAATAACCCACATACATAAAGAAACAATGAATAAATAGGACCCTATTTTAGAGGAAACCTTTCCGGTGGAATAATAAAATTTACTTCCTGCCAAACCAATTAACCATAAAAAAGTGGCGAAGAGCATGAATATATGATCCCACATCCATAATCGGGAATGACTGTATCCGTGAAAAGCCGTCTGACCATCATAAGGATTTACTAACGGTGGATGCAGTACAGTAGCTATCAGCAGCAATATTCCACCAATAAAAATTGAAGTACCTACTAATCGGAATCCCTTTTCCATGCGTTTCCACCACCTTACATCGTCTTTACTCTTCATCTTGCCCTGGCGCTCAATCGATTAAACACTGTGACGAGCCACTACCCTAAATGGAAATTATTAATTGTATGAAATACCCAATTAACTAATGACAAATCGCTTGAATAGTGAAATAATGATAAGAAATTAAATATTTTAATACTTCACAGTAAAAGAGGGAAAGCAATGGAACAAAATCACATTGAAATTATCCGAAGTGAAACGAAAAAGCAAAAACCTCAAACGAAGGAACTTGAATTTGGTAGAATCTTTACAGACCATATGTTTATCATGGATTATTCTGTTGACAAAGGATGGCATCATCCGCGTATCACGCCCTATCAGCCAATTAGTTTAGATCCGGCAGCAATGATTTTTCATTATGGACAAACTGTTTTTGAAGGTTTAAAAGCCTATAGAACGAAGGAAAATAAAGTTCTCCTTTTTAGACCTAAAAAAAATATGGAACGACTAAATTTATCCAATGAGCGAATTTGTATTCCACCAATTGATGAAGAATTTGTTTTAGAAGGTTTAAAACAATTAGTCAGCTTAGAAAAAGATTGGGTGCCATCAGCGGAAGGAACGTCGCTTTATATTCGTCCATTTATTATTTCAACCGAACCGTATCTTGGTGTAGCAGCATCGAAAACGTACCGCTTAATGATCATTCTCTCCCCAGTCGGTTCTTACTATAAAGAGGGAATTAATCCGGTGAGAATTTATGTTGAACGCAACTATGTCCGAGCAGTTGCAGGCGGAACAGGAAAGGCAAAAACTGCTGGAAATTATGCAGCAAGCTTAAAAGCGCAAGAGGAATCGGAAAAACTCGGTTATTCCCAAGTTCTTTGGTTAGATGGAGTTGAAAAACGCTATATTGAAGAAGTTGGCAGCATGAATATTTTCTTTAAAATCAACGGGGAAATTGTTACCCCTGTTTTAAACGGAAGTATTTTACCAGGTGTGACGAGAGATTCCGTCATCCAGCTGTTAAAACATTGGGGAGTACCAGTGAGTGAACGAAAAATCTCGATTGATGAAATTTATGAAAGTTTTCAAAAGGGATGGGTAGAAGAAATTTTTGGCACAGGAACAGCTGCCGTTATCTCTCCGGTCGGTGAATTAAATTACGAAGGGGAAAAGCTTGTCATTAACAATGGGAAAACCGGACCAATCGCAAAAAGATTATACGAAACCATCACGAATATTCAAAACGGAACGGAACCGGATCCATTTGAGTGGACAATTGAAGTGAACTAACAGACCTTGAGGAACAGTGGAATTAGTCCACTGTTCCTATTCAAATATATGTGTAGGTTTACATGCTGTATCATACTTGTTTACCGGATTTAGTCGACAGTCACCGCAAAATACGGGTGAGCCCGGTAATTTATATGTTAAGCAACATGTTTTACGGATTCTTACGATGGTTTTATCTTCTTTTTCAATAAATTTAAAGCAATTTTTGAATGGGTTGTAATCCTTCCCAAATATCGAACCAGGCGCGTCCATAACAATATACCGAAAATCTTCATTTGTAAACGGACTCGCGGCATCTTCTTGTTGAAGACGTGATTCATATAACCAATAAATATAGGAGGCAACATTTTCCCAAAGAATCGATTCGGGAATTTTTGTGATTGTTGAAAGAGACTTATGGAGAAGCGTCAGATTATCTTTAAACAACTTTTGCAAAATATTATCACGCCATACATTTCTTTCCCCAGGCACAAATCCATCAAATGATATCTCTTTAAGATGAAGTGAATAAACTCCCTCTTTAGACAATTCGACAAACCCATTGGAACTACTGGCGTCAATCCCCTTTTGAAAAACGGTCATTGAATACAATATGGGAACAATTAAAGCAAAGCTATAATTCTTTGATAATTGCGCAGCCGTAATTACCTTTTGTGGTGACTGCAACCGTTCTGTTAATTCATCTACCACCGTTGAAAGTTTCCCACTGGATTCTTGGTGAATCAACACCGAATCTTTTGCCGCTGCCTCATTTGTTAGCGCTGAATTATTAATCAAAAACTGTAATTCCACATCATTTAACATCTGTAATGCCATACAACTTTCCAACTTTCTATTTTCCTTCTCTAATCCTATTATATCTATGCTGAAAATCATTATCAATTGTCAATAGTTCCTAGTAAGCAATCTTTGTTGAATCCTGAAGGAGTTTAATGGGATTTAAATTTAATATGTGAAACAAGAAGTTTAAAAAAGATGCGACAGGTTAGATAGAAAGAAAACCTGTTTATGGGGAGAGGTAACGATGTGGAATTCATTAATGTGGGGTGGCATATCCGGTTCAGCTGTTTTGCTTGGAGCACTTGCCGCAATGTTTTTGCCAATAAAAAAGCGACTCATTGGATATATTATGGCTTTCGGAACAGGTGTGCTAATTGGAGCTTCTGCATACGAGCTGTTAGGTGAATCCGTGGAGGATGGCGGTTTTTTGGCTACAGGGCTTGGTTTTTTAGCGGGAGCATTCATTTTCACACTTTTAGACATTTTTATTTCAAAAAAGGAGCAGACAATCGGAAACGGTCTCACAAGCAAAGCTCAAATGGCGGATCCGGACTTGCAATATTTATCGGAACCGTCATGGACGCGATTCCGGAATCGATTATGATTGGTGCAAGCCTCTTGGCTGGAAAAGGGGTAAGTTTTCTCCTTGTTATTGCTATATTCATTAGTAATGTACCAGAAGGACTCTCTAGTACGACTGGTCTTTTAAAAGGCGGCTACTCCAAGAAGAGAGTATTGGTTTTATGGATAACCGTTCTTCTTATTTCAGCTGCCAGTGCTTGGGGAGGTTACTTTTTCCTTGAAGGTGCAAGTCCGAAGGTTACGGCGGGTATCGCTGCATTTGCCGGAGGCGGTATCATTGCAATGGTTGGGTCCACCATGATGCCCGAGGCGTTTGAAGAAGGTGGACCTACGGTTGGTTTTATAACCGCACTTGGATTGTTTATTTCACTTTTGTTGAATGAATTGTGAAACGGAAGCTACCAATCTTTGGGTTAACGGAGATGTTTCAATTTGCAAAATTGTTTTTTATAATATACAAAAATGGAATCTTTTGAAAGAGAGTACAATATGAACCTATTAAAATATTTCGGCTTGCAGTTTATATTATTTAGTGTACTAATCCTAACCAATTTTTACTTAGACGGTTACATAAGTAAGCCATTTACCCGGACTGACTTAATAGCAATAGTTATTGGAGTTGCGATACTAATTCTTTGTTTAAGTCTTTATACTCAGTTAAAAAAACGTTTAAAACCTATTCGAGTTTTTAATAAAATTTTTTTTACTATTTTAGCGGTTTTTAATAGGGGTTTTAACGGGAGCCTTTAATTTTATATAGTTTTGTTCCAGGTTTTATTCTAAAACCTTAAATCCCCTTTAATTAAAGACGACGAGGACTCCTCCCCGTCTTTCTCTAAAAATCATTGATACCTAATTTTTATATAAGTATTTTGGGCATAAGGAATATTATTTTATTTTATTTTATGCTTACAAACTTATATATTTGACACTAAAGTGAATCTCTCCAAATTTCAAGGAATACAAATTTTAGTATTTAATAGAATATAATACTTTCCATATGCTTTACCTTTTGCTACTTTACTAGTAATTTAAAACATATATAATTTTAAGGAAATGAATTTGAATTATTAGGAGGTAAAATCTTGAGAGGAAAAGCATTCGTTTTTTTATTGGGTATTATTTTGCTCGTTCTCATTTTTTCTGCGCTTGGTGGAATGAAGTATTTTTCAAAAAGGTCCGATAGTACTCACTATAAAGTAACGGATTCTCAAATAACAGTTGATGAAAAGAAGCATAGTGAAGATTGGAAAAAAACTTGGATTATTGTACATGATCCTAATAATAGCCCTTCAGAAAAGTTTGAAATTATTATTGAAGATAAAAATACATGGAATCTAATTAATATAAAAACAAATTATTTTGCCTCATACGAAAAAAAGGGATCAATTAAAAAAGTCAACGATAAAAAAGCCCCCTATCATTTATCACAAATTGTTTATCCGGATAATCCAGACAATATACCTCTTAATTAATGTTGTTATGTATTAAAACTTATCGGTGTAATTTTATATATAGGTCCATATATAACCCCTGAATTTTCTGGTATTTTATCACTATAAAGAATAGATAAGGTGAATATTTAAATTGTTGAAGTTATTCACCTTTTTGTTTTACAAGTTACCTTTACTTATTTTCTGCAATTTTCTTTAATGCATTTGCTCGAGAAATAATAAAATTTTCCATATACTTTTCTAAAAATAATTTATCAGCAATTAGTCCGATTACCCCTAATGGTGCTTTATATTGAAACTGGTCTTTCATTATAGTTCCATTTTTTTCTCTAATAAAATGATGAGTATGCACAAAAGAATGGAAAATTCCCTCTAACATAATATCTACAAATCTATTAGGTTTCTGCATTTCTATTACTTGTGCAGTTAATCTTTGTTTCATTCCGAAGTGAATTGCTTCCCAAGTAACAATATCTCCTTTTTCTAACAGCCCTTTTGTAACTCCTGCTATCGCTTTTTCTCTTGTTTTAGATGTTGTTTTAGTATGAATTTCTATATTTCTAGCCAGATCAAAACATACTTCAATTGGTGCATTTATAAATATATCATGCTCTATTTTGGGCATTTATTATCCTCCATTATTAATGTTGCATCCAATATCAAAGGAATAAAATTCATCTGTCAATAAATCAGTGAATTCTATGTGATTACTTTTATGAATATAGATTGGTACATTAGGCATAAGTTGTTGACTCCTTATTATTGTATATATTTAGGTTCCAATCCTTTTAAAGCAGGGATACCTAATTGACATCCCAAGAAGCGATATAAAAATATAATTATTTCATTCCTGTTGTGAATAAAAAAATCCGTAATACAAAAAAGTTGTTTAGGGAACAATACCCTTTAAATGGTATTGGAGGTAGTGGATTTGAACAGTAAGAAAATTAGGTTAACGACTTCGGAAGTTACGGGTTTATGGGCACAATATATGCAAAACACAATGTCAATATGTGTTAGTAGTTATGTGTTAGCAACAGTGAAGGATCCTGAGATTTCCTCTCTTTTCAAATATACATTGAAACTATCTAAAAAGCATTTGAAAATGGTGGAGGAATTCTTTGAGACTGAAAATTTGGATCTTCCAAATGGTTTTACTCAAAATGATGTGAATTTAAGTGCACCACCTTTATTTTCGGATGACTTTTGGTTAATTTATATACATGATATGACCTTGCATGGATTAGCTGGTTACACTCTTTCTTTTAGTGTCTCAGCTAGAAAAGATGTACGAGACCATTTTTATCAGTGCAATATTGATACAATGGATCTTTATAACAAATCAATTGAAATTCTTTTATCTAAAGATCTTTATCAACGTTCTCCCTATTTTTCAACAAAACAAAAGAGTGAATCTCCAAATGACTTGACATATGTCTTGGATTTATTCGGAGATAAAAGGCCCCTGAATTCAATGGAAGCGGGAAATATTTATTTTAATTTAAAAAAGAGCATTGTAACTAAAACACTGATTAATGGGTTTCAACAGGTAATTCAAGATAAAGAAGTACTTAAATTTATGGAACAATGCTTAGGTACAATTACTAAAAATATAGGTGTATTTACAACCTTATTTGAAGAAGAAGATTTGCACTCACCCAACTTATTAGACGGTGAAACCACAAATTCTGTCGTCCCGCCTTTTTCAGATAAATTAATGACGTTTCATGTGGGCTTTTTGTTCCATTTAGCCGCTACATATTATACTACTGCTATGATAACAAGCATGAGGTTAGATGTACTTGGACATTGTGATGCGGCTATTTTAAGGGATTTAAAAATAATTACTCAGTTCGGAAAATTAATGATGAAAAAGGGTTGGTTGGAGAAATTACCGGTGGCAGATGACCGAAAAGAATTACCTTAATTTTCATTCACCTCTTCCTTAAATTTACCTTGTATATGATAAAACGTGCTTTTTTACCGGCTTAAAATAGTGTCTCCACCTCCGTAAGGGAGAGGTATTTTTTCGACAATTATGCATAAAAAAGCACACAAATCTGTGTGCTACTAATTAAGTAATAATTCATTTTTAAAGACAATGGATAGTTCTTCGGCGGAAATAGGGCGACTAAAGAAGTAGCCTTGTGCCTCATTGCATTGAGTTTGCTGGAGAAATTGAAGTTGTTCTCCCGTTTCAACACCTTCGGCTATCACCTTTAAGTCTAAACTATGTGCCATGTTAATAATAGTATGAACAAGTGCGGCATCTTTTGTATCGGAAAAAATATTTTTTGTAAATGACTGATCAATCTTTAAAGTATCAATTGGGAACAGCTTGAGATAGCTTAAGGAAGAGTAGCCGGTTCCAAAATCATCTATCGATAGATGAATTCCCATATCTTTTAATTTTTGCATAGTTGATATCGCATGCTTTGAATCTTGGATAATACTTTCAGTTAGCTCGAGTTCTAGATATTGTGGGTCTAGTCCAGTTTCTGTCAATGTTCTTTGCACTACCTCAACTAAATTACTATGCTGAAACTGACGAGAAGAAATATTCACTGCCACCCGTAAAGGAGCATACCCCTCTTGTTGCCATTCTTTATTTTGTCTGCACGCTTCATAGAGTACCCATTCGCCTATCGGGACGATTAGACCCGTTTCTTCAGCTATTGGTATAAAATCAGAGGGTGGGATATTTCCCAAATCAGGATGATTCCAACGAATAAGAGCCTCTACTCCAATGATTCTTCCAAAACTTACATCCACCTGTGGTTGATAATGAACGTTAAAATCGCCACGTTCCAAACCTTTACGTAATCCCATCTCTAATTTTATTTTCTGTGATACTGCCTCATTCATATCTGGTGTGTAAAATTGAAAATTGTTTTTCCCTTGTTCTTTTACACGATACATGGCTGTATCCGCATTTTTGATTAAGGTTTCCATATCGTTGCCGTCAGATGGATATAAACTAATACCAATCGATGGGGTTATAAACATTTCTTGTTCGTTAAGAACAAATGATTGAGTAAATAATTGAACGATTTTTTGGGCGCATTTTGTAATCTCATTATGAGTAGTATCTGGAAGTAGTATGATAAATTCGTCCCCACCTTGACGTGAAAGAGTATCTGTTTTGTCTAAACATGATTGAATTCGCTTGGATGCCTCTATCAATAAATCATCACCCGCAGCATGCCCTAGTGTGTCATTAATGTACTTAAATCGGTCTAAATCGATAAACATAATACCGATAATTTGTTTTTTATCATGCGCTTGTTCTAACGCTTGTGTAAGACGGTCATTTAATAAGTGACGATTGGGTAATCCAGTTAGAGGGTCAAGATAGACCATCCGATTAATTTTTTCCTCAGTATGTTTTCGTTCAGAGATATCGCGAATAATGCTGCTAAAATAGATTGTTTGTTTCTCTTTCCAGGTGGCAAGAGAAATCTCAAGCGGAAATTCACTTCCACTTTTTCTCAACCCATGTAATTCCATCGTTTTTCCAATTACATGTGGTTTTTCAGTGGAAATATAGCGCTCCATTCCCATCTGATGAGCCGCTCTATATCGTTCAGGAATAATGATTTGTAGATTCTTACCAAGAATTTCATCTTCATCATAGCCAAACATAAGACTGGCGGCTTTATTCCATGAAATAATAACACCGTTATAGTCGGCTAAGACAATCGCATCATTGGCCGATTGCACTACCGAACTAAATTTTTTACCTAACGTTTTGGACTGAGATTCAAATCGTTTATCAATAAGGACGCTTATCAACACTAATCCTAAGATGATTAACATTCCCACTCCTATAAAATACGCCAAGAGGTTATTATCGTATGACCCGGATAATTCCATATGATGATGGTCATGTTTAAATGTCGCCGCGGACATTCCTGTGTAATGCATCCCCGAGATGGCAATCCCCATAATAAAGGCACTCCCCATCTTTTTCCACCTAGCCTTAGGAGTGCCGGATTGTTCCCGAGCCTGAAATAATAAGTACAAAGCGACTAGTGAAACCACATAAGCTATGACGGCAGATAACCCCCATAAATAGGGATTATATTTAATGGTCGCCTGCATAACCATCGCTTCCATGCCTGTATAATGCATTGAAATTATGCCTGTCCCAATAAAAAAAGCACCGATAACAGCTCTTGATTTACGTATAATTGGTTGGCTAACGATCGCTAACGCTAACCATGAAGAAACGATTGCAGGAATGATCGATATAATCACCCAAGTCGTATTATAAGTGACCGGAATTGACAAATGGAAGGCAAGCATCCCAATAAAGTGCATGGACCATATTCCCATTCCCATTGCAAATGCGCCGCTAAATAACCATAAATTTCGTGCGAAACCTTTTGCCTGATGTATACGAACACCCAGATCCAATGCCGCGTATGAAGCAAGGATCGCGATTATAATAGAAAGAGAAACAAGCGGAAAATGGTAAGTATTTGAAATTGTTATCATATGTATAACTTCTAGTCTCCTTTGATCGTCAAAAATAAATATGATAAAACTATACTACGAATTAGTTAGTAATACCTTAACTTAAATTAGATTGTTTTTTTTATATCATAAAATAAAAATGTCCTCTTCCGCTATGTTTTTTTTATTTATTTTATGCTGTTGGGGATAATAAAAAATATATTGATTTTTCATTATGTAAATGATAACCTTTCTCATTGGAAGATAAATAAGTAACTACATAACATATAGGAGGTCATCATGAAAAAGTATCTATCTTTAATTGCCTTTTTACTCATTATCTCAAGTGTATTAATCGCTTGTGGTAATCAGAAAGATACATCAAATAACAAGAAGAAGTCAGCTACCGTAACAGTAACGGATGCTCGTGGAGAAAAAGTAGAAATCCCTGCTAATCCGAAACGTATTGCTGATATTTCAGGATCAAGTGAAGAATTAGTTCTTTTAGGACATAAACTTGTCGCAACAGCCAATTCTGATTCTTATGACTATACTAAACCTGCGCCATATATTAAAGACCAACTGAAAGATGCCAAAATTGTCGGCTACTATATGGTCGATAAAGTCGATGTAGAGGCGATTCTTCAAACACACCCCGACTTAATCATCGTCAGCAAACGTCATCTTAAAAGCGTCGATCAACTGAAAAAAATTGCACCTGTCATCGTTCTTGATGAAGGATTAACAAAATGGAAACAACGATTTAAACAAATCGGAACAATCTTTGGTCAAGAAAAAGAAGTAAATGATTGGCTTGCTAAATATGACGCGAAAGCAACTGAAATTGGAAATGACATTAAAAAGAAAACAGGTAAAGGTACCGTCTTAACTTTACTTGCTGATGAAAAAAATACGTACACATTCGGAAATGAAGGTTTAGGCCAAATCGTCAATGATGATATGAAGTTACCAAGACCTGAAGGTGCATCCAAAAATACTGGTACGTCCCAAATCAATTTAGAAAATATCTCAAAATTGAATCCTGATGTACTAATCGTCGTCAGTTCAAAAGGTGCACAAGCTGAATTAGAGAAAAGCTCGATATGGAATGGCTTAAAGGCTGTTAAAAACGGAAATGTTTATTACTTCCCTAACCAACCATACTTCGGACAATCCTTCTTACCAATCGGAAAAGATAAATTACTCGATGATTTAAAGGAAAAAATGGCGAAATAAGTAAGAAAAGCGAAAGCGCCTTGCCCATCGACGTAAAAGACTTACGGGACTTTGACTTATTGTAGGGAAAAGTCCTGAAGTTTTCTAGTCGATGGCTGCTTGCGCTAGACGTAGACAGTTTATGTAAAAAAGCTGCCCACAATGCGTATAATTTATTATTCCCACGAAAAATTTGAGGAAAGATGTTTGCCAATTATGGTGGATATCTTTTTCCATTAATTTCTAAAATATTGTTGCTTTTAAAATGGTTAAAAAGCACAGAATGGATTGGAGCGGGAGGCACTTGACTCCTGCGGGATATAAAGGAAAGGTCGAGATAAGATAATTCGAATATTCTATATAGTAGATAAAAGTCAAAATCGGAAATTAAGAAAAAAGATAAGAGTATAGATGGATCATGTTTGGGAAATTTGGTCAACTGACCCCTATTTATTAGAATAGGGGTTCTGTTTGTTAAGATGTGGATTTTGTTAAATACAACCCTGCAGCAAGATTATCTTCTATATTAATTAACTTTATACCAGTACACTAATATAAATTGGACATAGATTTATTCTTTTAAACTTGTTTTTCTTTTAGCAATTAGATATAGACATATTACCGTTATTAAAACAAAACTAACTAGGGATAGTAATGGTATAGTAATAAATCCGAAAATTTTTATATAATGTGTAGTGCAAGAAACCCTTCCACAAGAATTATTTATAACGAAAAACTGTAGTAAATTATGGTATATTGATATAAATAAACCAATCATAGCTAAACAAATTATATAATTTGCTTGTTTAAAATCTTTTTTTACATATGAAATTGCAGATAAAAAAAATATAGGATACATAAAAATTCTTTGAAACCAACATAATTTACATGGTTCAAATTTAAGTATCTCTGAAAAATATAAACTACCTAATGTGGCAATAGTCGAAACAATCCAGATAATAAATAATAAATATTCTTGTGACCTTTGCAATTTATTTCCCCTTTGATTTATTTTTTTATCTTAATACTTCTATGAATACTAATAGATTTGTACGAATAGATATCAATAATCTAAACCAAAAAAGTATATTCCAATAAAACCCACTATTTCAACAATTTGAATCAATATACCTATTACACAAAAAATACAACCTAATATAAAAAGGATTTTCCCTCTTTCCTTATAAACTTTAATTTCATTGGAACTAAAGTTAGAGAATATAATACCTAGTATTCCCAAAGCGAAACCCAATAGCGGAATAAAGATTGACAATACTCCTAATATAAAAGTTACGATTGCTTTTCTGTTTATCTTTTCCGTCATTTTCTTCCTCCCTCTATAAATGTTGCTGGCTCCCTAATCTAATTTTTAATAATTATATTTATAGTTATCTATTATGTAATTTTTAAATTTAATAACGCTTAAAAGGTGAACAATATAAAAGATTGATTTTTGTTTACTTTAAAACATCCTTTTAAATTAAATTTATTCTCTTATTCCTTTTATTATCAAATAATTCACAAAAGGCTTTCTGTCTTTCAAAAACAGAAAGCCTTAACTTTGAATATTTAATCATAAGCTGGGCAAGTGGTCATCCATTTACCTTCTACACAAATATAATATGCAGGAATGTAACAACCAATAATTTTTGTCCCAGCACAAATTAATGTTTTTGCCCATTTTAATAGTTTTGGACCTGTAATTTTAACACTACAAACGGTACCTACAGCTTTTTTACATTCTGGGCTATAATCACCTTGGTATTTTTGTAATTTTGAGCACTGATAGCAAATATTCCCTGCAGCTAATGGTTCTATATCAGTAATAGCGACAGGTGCTGTGGAAGTTGATTGAATATTCTCGGAAGCCTCTTCTAAATCTTTTTCTTTATTTGCTATTTCATCTTCAACAGTGGTGATAAAAGGTTCTAATTCTTCATTTACGCCATCAACATCTGATACGTCAATTTTTTCAGATTCACCTGAGTCAAGATACCTTAGATAAATAGCCTTTTCATCTATTAGTCTATTATAATCAATTACATAGGTATTTAACTTTTTAGTTTCGAAATCATACATAAAACTAACAAGCGATGTAAGAGTTGCTTCTACTTTTGGATTTTCATTTCCTTTATTTTTTTTACCTTTACTTTCCTCTACATTGTATAAAGCCTCGTACTGAACAATCCAACCTGTTTGTTCTGCGTCTTCATTTATAACTGGATTCAATAAATAATACTTTTTTATATCTTTGGAGAGAAAATCTTTCTTTAGTTCCTTAAACATTTTACTTTTTTTTACGTATTTAAGAAACTGATCTTGGGTGATTGTATTCGAGTCATTAGATGCTTTAGATAGTCCTGTGTTTACGAATACCATGATTAATACTGCAACAATTAATAAAAACTTCTTCATACAATTCCCCCTATATATTAAAATATTTGGTATACCATTTTCTATTATGTCATATTTTTCCATTCATTTAAATGGAAATTTCAAAATAATTAAATATTTATAAAAAGAAGCTAATAAAAGTGATACCAATTTTACACACGTTCGTCTAAATTAATATAGGGGGGGATAATAATGACTTCTGAAGATTTCGAGTCTCTTTATTTTGAGTATAGCGATAAAATTTACAGTTATATTTTTCTGTATATTAAAAACAAAGAAATTACAGAAGATTTAACCCATGATACATTTTATAAAGCATTTAAAAACATAAATTCATTTAAAGGTAATTCCACAATTTATACATGGCTTATTAAGATTGCAAGGAATATAGTTTTTGATCATTTTAGACGAAAAAAGGTTCTTCGTTTTTTTTCAATCGAGAAACATGATTCAAGAAAGGATGAAATTACACCGCAAGAAATTCTTATTAAAGGAGAGGAGGTAAAGTTATTATATGAAGCCATCAACAAATTAAAATTAGAGTATCGAGAGATTATTATACTACGAAAAATTAAGGAACTCTCAATTAAAGAAATATCAATAATCTTAGGTTGGAGTGAAACCAAAATTAAAAATACAACTTCAAGGGCACTGGCAGCTTTAAGGGAGAATTTTCCTAAGGGAGAGGAGGATTTTAATGAAAAATTCACTGAAATGGGAAAAACTCTATAATCAATTAAACAATATTAGCCGTCCTAATGAAAGCAAAATTAACACATTTCATTTATTAGAAAAAAAATTAGCAAATCAGAAAAGCATAAAAAATAGTCCTTTTATTAATGGAATTAGTGTCATCGCTGTAGCATTTATTTTGGCGATATTAAGCTTCTCAAACCTATTTAATGAACCTTCTAATACAAAATCATTTAAAACTGCTGATAACCCTTATATTGAGCAAATAAAAGGGAAAAAGATTACTCGCTCATTTGTTTCTAAATCAATTTCAGACCAATCATTTACTCCTAGTCAATATCCAAAACCTCTGGGGGTTGCTACAATAGAAAATGACGAACGATGGAATAAAGCTTGGGAAAAAGCACTTCAACAATTAAAAAAAGTTAAAAATCCTCCTACTGAACCACCGCAATATGATTTTATGATGTATTTTAATGATGAAGTTTCTTATAAATTTAAAATTTGGTTTAAAGGGAAAGAGCTAATATTTAAAGATATTACCTCTAAAGACTACTATTCTATTAGTACTGAAGATTACTCAGAACAAATCAAGTTTATCTTTAGTAAATTAACTGAATATAAATAATACTACAGTTATTAATAACCGTAACCGTTAATGCAAAAGTATTATGGGGTTGCAATATACAGATTCACATACAAATTGTTCCAGTAGTATAACAATTTTTTTCATGCCTTTTGGCACTAATATTTATTATAATGTTTAATTCTAATTGCAATCTTTTAAGATATATGTGGAGGTAAAAACTAGCAGTAATATCTTCGACTTAAAAGTGTGAAATTGGAAATCGAGGTATGTGACTTGCTGAATTAGAAGGTACTAACAGATTATATGTGAATAGTCCAATTGCTTTAAGATGTACATTTACGTTCAGATAGGAGTTTCAATAGTATTAAGGCTTTATGCCATAGTTTTACTTTTTATTCAAAAATAAATGTTGTCATCGAAATATTAAACTGTATAGATGGTAGTAGAGAGGTCAGTTTTTAACCGCCTCTCTTTCAACTATTCCTTGATTGATTTAAACCAGAGCTCATAGGCTTTTTCTGTTAATTCTCCAACAATTCTTTTATCTTCTCTTCCATTTTTAAAATGGACTATTGTTGGAGTCGCATCAATATTAAACTCATCCCAACCAGTTTCGGAGTAATTTTCCAAGTTGATTAATTTTAAATCGATCTTCAATTTTTGGGCCATCGGTATAACAATGGGTGTAACCTTTTTACAGTGTGAACAGCTAGTTTGATAAAAATAAACTGTTAATTCTTCTTGATTTTTTAAATAAGTTTGTAATTTTTTTAAAGAAATTTCATTTTTATAAAGATTATTAGTCTTATGTTCTGTAGCTGATTCAATTTGTTGAGATGGTTTTTGAAATACAATTATTAAAACAAAAGCACAAACAATTACTATAAATGTAACAATTATTTTTTTCATAATTACCCCCATATTTTAATCTATGGTAAATATTCCACAAAATAGGTATAACTCCTTCAAATAATTAGAATTATTTTGCAAATCATTAATAATTGGATAACGATAATGATTATGATTAAAATAACTTGTAACATTTTACAATTAAAAAAGTTTGGCCCAATTTACATATATCAGTTTATTTATAATGCCCTATTATAAATATAATGTTCTGTAATATTTTTATAGATATTATCATTACGGACGGCAGCTGTCATTATCTAACTATTAGTTGCTTTAGTGATGTTGTGTTCCTAATAAACCATTAATATCAATTCCTCATATGTTTCTTGCCTATAATTTGTTACAAATAAAACTGTGAATCTAAGCATTTGTTATTGATGTATTTTTCTTTAATCTTGTTATCTATTTCCACAATCCATTCTTTCATTATTTTTGCTCTCCACTCATTCGTTAATCCGTTTGTAAAGTATTGATGTTTATAATCATCATCATGACAAGAAACTGATTTATTATTAGTAGGATGATGGCTTGTATTGGTATAATTCATGATGACAGGTATTAGGTTAACATGCCTTAGTGAAACAACGTTTATATGATAAAATAGATGAGGATTTAGTAACTAATAAAGGATGTAGGAATTATGGGGCATAAAGCACCCTCAAATAAAAAGAATAAACCTTTCTTAACAAAAAACGGAAAAGCGTGGGTCATACTAATCGGCGGTTTTCTTTTATTATTGCTTTCGATCATCGTTTCCATCTCCATGGGAGAAGGTAAAACAAGCGTGACAACGATTCTTAATTCTTTCTTCCATTACAACGAGGATAATATTGTTCACCAATACATAAAGGAAATTCGTTTACCACGTGCTTTAGCTGGTGTATTTGTTGGAATCTTTTTGGCGATTTCTGGAGCGATCATGCAAGGAATGACGAGAAATCCTTTGGCTGACCCTTCGATTATGGGGGTCATGGGCGGTTCTGAATTAGCGATTGCGGTAGTATTCGCTTTTTTTCATGGAACCTCCTATCTCTTTCTGCTTTTTGCCTCCTTTATTGGGGCAGGAATTAGTGCAATGATTGTCTTTTCGATCGGATCCTGGACGAAGGGTGGACTAACACCTGTGAAACTTGCCCTTGCAGGAACAGCCATCGGTACGATGTTTAGTGCACTATCAACGACAATTGCGATTCGTTTTAATGTAGCGAGAGACTTAAGTTTCTGGTATGCAGGCGGTGTCGTTGGGACGAAATGGTCGAGCATTCCGTTTATTCTCGTCGTTGCTGTCATCGGAATCCTAATCGCCCTCTTTATATCAAAAAAAATCAATGTATTAAGTATGGGAGAAGATGTCGCATTAGGGTTAGGTATCAATGTGTTTTGGACAAAGCTATTAGGATCGGTTACTGTTGTCCTTTTGACAGGTGCCAGTGTTTCAATCGCTGGAATGATTGGCTTTATCGGATTAATTATTCCACACATTACCCGATTTATTGTTGGTTCGAATTATCGATTGATCATCCCTTGTTCAGGTATACTCGGTGGTCTTCTTTTAATTTTTTCTGATATGCTTTCACGAGTGATCAATCCACCATACGAGACACCTGTAGGGGCCATTACTTCCTTAATTGGTGTACCTTTTTTCCTCTATCTTGCTAGAAGAGAAGGGAGAGGTCTGTGATGAAACGAAAAATAACGATCGTGTTTGGCATTCTTCTTCTTTTATTAATTGCCGTCTTTTTTATTAATTTATCATTAGGGACAATTAGTATTTCACCCCTATCTGTCATAGCTACTTTGGCGGGTTATGGGACTAGTCAGGATGGCATTGTATTGTTTGATTTCCGTCTCCCACGTATTGTAATTGCACTGCTCATAGGAATAGGCTTAGCAATTTCGGGTGTCATCTTGCAAGGAATAACGAACAATGATTTAGCTGACCCAGGAATTTTAGGAATCAATACTGGTGCAGGACTTTTTGTCGTTATCTTTATTTTTTTCACTGAGAATACCGTTTTCAAATCACTTAGCAGTTATCTTATGCCATTGGCTGCTTTTGCCGGAGCCATAATTGCAATGTTTCTTATTTATGTTTTGGCATGGAAAAATGGTATTACCCCTAAACGGTTGATTCTTGTCGGAATCGGAATCAATTCGGCCTTTAGTGCGTTATTGATCATTTTTCAATTAAAAATGACCAACCAAAGCTTCTCCGAAGTCATTACTTGGTTATCGGGCGATCTGTGGGGAACAAATTGGGGGTTTGTTGTAGCTATTTTACCGTGGATTATTGTGCTAGGTTCCTATGTATGGATTAAATCGCGGACACTTAATGTGTTGCGACTCGGTGATGAGTTATCTGTCGGAATGGGAGTAAAATTGGAACGGGAACGCCGCATTCTTCTTTTTGTTGCTGCCGCATTAGCCGGTGCATGTGTTGCTTTTGGTGGCGGTTTGGCTTTTATTGGATTGATTGCACCCCATTTAGCGAAAAGAATCGTTGGGCCACTACACCAAATCATGATACCTGTTGCCGCTTTGATCGGAGCTTTGATTTTATTGATTGGAGATACGATTGCAAGGAACTTCTTCGGTCCATCGGAGATCCCTGTTGGTTTGATTGTGTCAATTATCGGTGCTCCGTATTTTGTGTATTTATTGGTGAAAACAGCATAAGGATTCATCTCTTTTACGTTTATATTTGTCCAAATCGGGAACATATACACTATAAAGGAGATGATTTTTCTTGAGTAAAAAAATTGCAACAGTGATCACAGACCTGTTTGAGGATTCAGAATATAGTGAGCCTGCAAAAGCCTTTCAGGAAGCAGGACATACTGTCGTAACGATTGAAAAGGAAAAAGGAAAGAAGATAACAGGAAAAAATAAGGAAGTAGAAGTCACAATCGATGAAAGTATTGACTCAGTAAATCCGAATGACTATGACGCATTATTTATTCCAGGTGGATTTTCTCCCGATCAACTTCGTGCAGATGACCGTTTTGTTCAATTCGCCAAAGCGTTTATGGATGAAAGTAAACCAGTGTTCGCTATTTGTCATGGACCACAATTGCTTATTACTGCAAAATCACTAGATGGCAGAGATGCAACTGGATATACTTCAATAAAAGTGGATTTAGAGAATGCTGGAGTTAATTTTCGCGATGAAGAAGTCGTTGTGTGCGGTGAACAGCTTGTCACGAGTCGAACACCGAAAGATATCCCCGCATTTAATCGTGAAGCATTGAAGCTTTTGAATAAATAATGATTGATAACCTATCCCGGCTAATGCCGGGATATTTGTGTTTAGGGAACATCGATTTGATTTTATGCAACATCGGAATCTGGTTTGAGGATTATGTACCTTCTTACAAACTACATTGAGGTACCTGTTTGCAATTTTTCATTAATGATATACCTCATCAACTGCTTATGAGGTACTTCTTTTGGTTTTTTCTTCACTAATGTACCTCATCACCCGCTTATAAGGTGTTTCTTTTGGTTTTTTCTTCACTGATGTACCTCATCACCCATTTATAAGGTACTTCTTTTGGTTTTTTCTTCACTGATGTACCTCATCACCCATTTACAAGGTACTTCTTTTGGTTTTTTCTTCACTAATGTATCTCATCACCCACTTATGAGGTACTTCTCTTTCTGTTTTCATCAATGATGTATCCCATAGCCCATTTATGAGGTACTTCTTTTTCCTTTTTCATCAATGATGTATCCCATAGCCCATTTATGAGGTACTTCTCTTTCTTTTTTCATCAATGATGTATCCCATAGCCCACTTATGAGGTACTTCTTTTTCCTTTTTCTTGTTTGTGGATCATAGCATCTCATAAGTCTATGTTCTTTTTTCAAAAAAAAATAGGACACTAGAAAGTCTACTGTCCCAAAATTACCCTAATTAATCCATGTCTATAATTATTTCAGAAAGGATTGGAGTCTCCTTATATGTGTATGGCTCCTTAAATGCTTTAAATACAAATTGCAATCCAGAAAGATCATCAGGCAGTGGCGGTGACACGATAAAATTGTAGCTAAAATGTCCACCTGTTCCCCCTCCGTCATTCATTCGGCAGCTGTACTCCTCTGCTATGAATAACTCCCAATGACGTTGCCTACGAAAATGATCCTCATGAGAATCTTTTGTATCATCCCAATCAATCGTAAAGTTTACTACACTTGCATTATTATACTGGCGCATGAATGCCACTGTATAAAAATATTCATCTTTTGCCACTGATTTCAATATTGGCATATACTTTTGGAATTTATTCGGTTCAACTTGAGGTCGAAACTCTTCGTCATTTCTTAACGTGCTAAATACCGCATGTAACAAATCTTCGTAAAGATCATACTTATCGGCCCACTCAGAAATATATTTTTTTGGCGGAAATCCAGGATCAGCATTTGATACTTCTTTCCTCTGTTGGATTAATGAACAAATCTGCTCATCAATCTGGCGGATTCTTTCATCATAATGATTAGTAGGTCGTTCAAATGGCAAACGTTTCATTTTTTCCCCCTTGTGGACTTTTCTAGATTCGCCTTACTATCCCCTATTGATTTAGTCAACGCTTTTATTTTACCCCATCATGATTGTTAATTACAGTTAATTCCTTCTTCTTATCTCATTGCTTAGATGTGTTCTTTCTACTCGATACAATTAATGTTTTGAATAAGTGTTTTTTGTTTAGGGAAAAATTTAACTGGGGTGATGACTTGTTCTTTTTATTAAATATACTCGGTGTATTGATTGTAGCCGGACTGGTTTTCCTTTGTTCACCAGCTAAGCGTAAAATAAAGTGGCGATCTCTTCTTAGCTTGTTTATCGTTGAACTTGTAATTACTTGGTTTATGTTATCAACATCAATTGGGACATGGATTATTAATAAGATTGCCGCTTTCTTTTCTTGGTTGGTTTCATGTGCCAATGATGGAATTGCCTTTGCTTTTCCTTCGGTGATGGCAAATGACACGGTTGATTTCTTTTTTAGCGCTTTGATGCCGATTATTTTTATTGTTACTTTTTTCGATATTTTATCTTATTTTGGAATTATGACATGGATCATTGACAAGGTAGGATGGGTCATATCGAAAATTTCCGGTTTACCAAAGATGGAAAGTTTCTTCTCGATTCAAATGATGTTTTTAGGAAATACGGAGGCTTTGGCAGTTATTCGGGAACAGTTGATTGTCCTGAAAAGTCAACGACTTCTTACTTTCGGCATCATGAGTATGAGTAGTGTCAGTGGTTCCATTCTTGGAGCTTATTTATCCATGGTTCCCGCTGAATATGTATTTGCCGCGATTCCGTTAAACTGTTTAAATGCATTATTATTAGCAAGCATTTTAAACCCGGTTGAAGTTAGTAAGGAAGAAGATATCGTCTATGTTCCACCGAAAGAAGAAAAAAAAGATTTCTTCTCTACGATTTCAAACAGTATGCTCGTTGGCATAAATATGGTCATTGTTATTCTAGCAATGGTTATTGGATATGTTGCAATAACATCATGCCTTAATGGAATACTCGGGTTCTTCGTACATGGATTAACCATTCAAAAGATTTTCGGTATTATTTTCAGTCCTTTTGCTTTCCTCTTAGGATTAGGAACGCACGATGCCATGTATGTTGCATCCTTAATGGGAATCAAAATTTCAACCAATGAATTTGTCGCTATGATGGACTTAAAAAGCCATTTAAAGGACATGTCTCCACATACGATTGCTGTAACTGTTACATTCTTAACCTCATTTGCCAACTTTAGTACAGTCGGCATGATTTACGGCACATATAATTCGATATTCGGAGAAAGTAGCTCAAGTATTATTGGGAAAAATGTGTGGAAGCTTTTAGTTAGTGGAATGGCAGTCTCACTACTTAGTGCCATGATTGTCGGATTATTTGTGTGGTAGGAAGAAGGGGACAAACCCCTTTTTCCTATTTAAGGTAAGTATCTTCTTGCACCTGCTAATTCTTCGATATATCCTTTCGTGTTAACGGGGATGATTTCAACATTTTTCTTAGAGTTTGGCGAATGGATCATCATTCCATCCCCCGCATACATTGCTACGTGATGGACACTTCCTTTTCCATTATCGTGTGCAAAGAAAAGCAAATCTCCCGGTTGTAATTCATCTAGATTCACAGGTATACCATTTTTAGCTTGAACACTTGAGTCTCTTGGAATTGTGATGCCATGGGATTGATACATAGTAAATGTAAATCCGGAACAATCAAATCCAAAACCGCTCATCCCCGCCCATAAATAGTGCAACCCAAGAAATTTTTTTCCGGTTTCCACTAATTCTTTACCTGTTGGCGTAGGGATATCAGCTTGTGAACGATACATTTGTGCATGTTCTTTTTTTATAAAAGCAAGTTTGCCATTTGGTTTACGTACTTTATAAGCGTATTTTGTTTCTCCTTCATATGGAAGGCGAGTATTATAGCTAATTTCGATTTCCTTCTTTTTAAAAGATGGTGACTGATAAAGAAATGTTGTCGGTTCAGTAATCATTACAAATGGTTGATTGTCTTCCTTTGCGAACTTTTTGTTAAAAGCAAGTTGGGAAGCTGGCATCCAACCTGGATAACCAATTTCACTTCTCGGAGTTGGCTGTCCTTCTATTGCTACTTTTACCCAGTCCCCTTGCCGCTCAAGGATGGTCACTTTATTTCCGTATAAGCCTTGAGTTTCCAGCATCCCATCACCTGATAATTGTAATTGTTGTTCAAGATTCATGGCGTTCGTCCATTTTCTCATATCGACCGGGTTTGTTGCTGAAGGAGCATCAACTGGACGTAAAATATTAGGTGCTGTCCAAAGTGTCGCAACAGAGACGTCGATATAAGCAGTTTCTTCCGACTTTTTCTCTTTTGCTTCTGTATTTGTAGGATTCACTATTCCAAAGCCTACTAGAAAAACCGCTACTAACGTTAATACGAATCGTTTCATTCCTAATTCCTCCCTTTTTTAAAATTATCAATGAAACTATTAATCTATTAGTGATATTTCGATTTATGACGGATAGAATCTGTTTTGTGACTCATAGATTTCGATTTGTGCATCATACTTTTTGGTTTGTGGATCATAGATCCAGTTCTTACCGCTGTTTTTTCTGTTTGGGTAGCATAGAATCTGTTTTGCGACTCATAGATTTCGATTTGTGCATCATACTTTCAAGTTTGTGGATCATCGTTACACCTTTCGACGACCTAAAGCACCGTTCCAATCCCAGGCAAATCAGATAATTGAATGTTTTCCCCTTTATAAGTCATCACGTCTGGTTCTTCAGAAAGCCAAAGGGGCGCATCCAGATCAAAGTATTTTACATTTGGATGTGCGGCGGCAAAATGTGCGGCGGCTCCTACTGAAAGGGTTGGTTCCATCATACTTCCAATCATGCAGGCGACCCCATTTGCTTCAGCAATACTTGCAATACTCCAGGCTTGCGAGATTCCACCGCATTTCATAAGTTTGATATTTAATAGATCAATATAACGACCTGAGACGAGTTTGAGTGTATCTTTTGCAGAAAACAGACTTTCATCCGCCATGATTGGCGTTGATACTCTTTCTGTGACGAATTTCAGGCCATCAAGGTCATAGCTGGCAACAGGCTGTTCAATGAATTCAATATTAAACTGTTTTTCTTCCATTTCTTTAATTAGTTGGACCGCTTGTTTTGGCTTCCATCCTTGATTTGCATCAAGACGAAGCATTACCGTATTAGGAATAACTGAATGGATAGCTTCAATGCGTGCAATATCAAGCTGTGGATCGGCCCCAACCTTTATCTTTAATGTTTGGAACCCATCTTCTACACTTTTTTTAGCATCTAATGCCATTTTCTCAGGTGTATCTACGCCTACGGTCATACATGTGGTTAAAGCACGTTTGTCACCAAGAAATGCATATAAAGGGATGTTCAGCAGTTTGCAATAGGCATCATGCAAAGCAATATCTGCTGCGGCTTTTGCACTTGTATTTCCAACACAGCACGTTTGGATTCGCTGAATAGCTGTTTGAAAATGGGTAATATCTTTACCAACCAGAGCATTTTTTATTGGGCCTGTTATTGCTGCCTCAATACCTTCCGATGAGTCACCCGTGATAACAAAGGTTGGTGCAGCAGCACCTCGTCCGATAATGCCATTCTCTAGTGTTAACGAAACTTCAATGTTCTCAATTTCAGTTGCAGTTCTTAATGCTGTCTTGAAGGGTACACGCAACGGAATATTACGACGCTTGACTTGTAAATCTTGAATAATCATACAAAGACGCTCCCTTTCATTCATTTAATTTGAGGGGATACCAGGCAGACCCGTTATCCCATTAAAAAATACTTAAAATTTTCGCAACAATCATTCCAAAATAGGTTCCTAGGAATGAGCCAATTAATGCCATGATAACCCCGATTGGGATTAGGGCGCGGCTGTAGGCTGCTGCTAGCATTGGTGCGGATGCCATTCCACCGATATTGGCAAGACTTGCTACGCCAAGTGTAAATAAATCATATTTAAAGAGTTTGCCTAATAACAACATGATGATTAAATGAATCAACATAATTAAAAATCCTGAGATGAGATAAATTGGTGCTTGTGCGATATTTGAAAAATCGGATTGTGAAGCGATTAAAGCAACAATGATATAAAGCATTACATTAGATACATCGAGTGCACCTGCAATTTTTGCAACAGGTGTTTGTCCTAAAATTAACCCAATAACAGATGCAATCATTATCGTCCAGCTTGTCCCATTAATTACTGCCCCTACTTCAGGAAGATGTTGCCCTGCGAAGGTGGATAATGACGAGATTAATAAGCCAATCCCGAGCAAATACAAAATATGTTGGAACTGAATCCCGGATTTTTCTTCTGAACTCGCTGCTGCTTCTTCAAACCCTTGTTGAATAAAACCTGTATCTGCTTTTGTCCAACGATTAAACTTACCTGCAAATGGAACGAGCCAAAACATGAACATAACCCAAACAGCGTAATTGATCGTGTCCATCATTAATGCATAACCGAAGATATTCTCCGGTACTTTCAAAATACCTTGAAGGGCAACCATATTAGCGGAACCGCCTGTCCAACTACCAGCAAGTGCGCCGAACGCCTTCCACGTATCTTTAATGTAAAAATGTTGAAAAGCAATATAGACAACGACAAAACCAACCATAATACTGAAAACTGCTACTAAAAATCCTCCAAGCATTCTAGGTCCAAGCTTAAATATGCTTCGGATGTCACATTTTAATAACATAATTGCCAGCATTGCCGGGAGCAGCGCCCCTTTTACATTCGTATAAACGGATGCTGTGGAATCATTATGAGCAAATAATCCACATGTTTGCATGATGGCGGAACCGATGTAAATAAGAACGATACCCGGTATAAATTTAAAAAATCGATTGCTGGAAAACTTTTTCTCAAATGCAACCATTAAAGCTGCAAATGCCACCAAAACACTTAGATACATAAAACCATCAGTAATCATAAATTTATATCCTCCTTTAAAAGACAAAAAATCCAGCCTAACAATGAAAAGTTAGACTGGATTTTGCCTAGGTTTTTTTAGACAAAGCAGTAATAGCATGATATTTTTTTAAGGCATCCTGAAAAGCGACAATCATCGCCTTTTGGGAAGAACCAAAATAACGATTTGAGATATCTTCTAAGAGTGACGGATCATCGATATGACGGCCAATGAAGAGTGATTGGACAAATCTTCGAGTTAAGTCTACCGTCGCCGAACAATCTACATCAATAATTTTTCCTGTAGTCCGATTGACAACTAATGCGAGAAAATACTGACTGAATTTCTTAGTGATCGGATTATTTTGCGAAGACTTCGCATCTCCCGTAATAAAAATTGCTTCTTTCTCGTACATACGATTGTTTCCTTTCAATTTTATTAACAGACGATACAAGGAACAAACAAGGGACACTTGTTCAGCGCTTATATCATGTAATCGTTTTCAAAGGAATACTATTAATATATCATTTTTTTTGTAATCAGACAATAGGAAATATTTTGTCTGAAAAAGGACAATGGATCTAGTCCACTGTCCTGCTATGATAATTCACTTTCAGTCACCCATTTATGGTTCTTAACTTCTTTGCCCCCGTTAGTTGGCTTGTAGTCGACCATATAGACAGTTGTTTTTTCCGCTGAAACAATTTCTGCTTTTGCACCTTTCATTCCCTTCATATGATCGGCTTCAATGGTAACTTTGTCTCCCGGTTTGAACGTTTTATCGTCTGCATTTTTTATTTCTTCCTGAATCACCCATTTGTGATTCTCCACTTTCGGTCCGCCAGTTGTGGGCGTGTAGGTAATGATATATGCTGTCGTATCATATGCCCCGACAATTGTTGCTTCTGCACCTTTCATCCCCTTCATGTGGTCTGTTTGAATGGTGGCTTTACTTCCAGCTTGAAATTTAGGATTCGCAGCAACCTTCAGCCCTTTAGGGACTTCGCTTGAACTAGAATGTTTCATATCCATATGTTCTTCGGATTCGGAATTTGATTTTACATGTTTGTCTGGTTCTTTAGTTGAAGAACAGGCAGCAATCGAAATTGTTAAAATGATCACGACAATACTTAATATGTACTTTTTCATAATATCCTCCTCAAGTTTGCTGTTTAGGAAAAAAGGTTCCCTTAACTATATTTACCTTAAATAAAATCGGTAAACATACAGCCTTTTTGAGATGGAATTCTTTATTCGTCATTCGTCGATCTAGTTCCATTCCTTTGCTTTTCTTCAAACCAGTAAAGCGCCTTTTTCTCCATTTCTTGTACAAAAGATTTTTTCGCTTGGCTGTATTCTCTAGTGTCTTCAAACCGCTGGGCTAACTCGTCTTTAAAGCGACTATATTTGGAGACCGCTTCCGGATGAGCGCGCAAATAATCTCGAAAGATTAAATGTCGATTGATTTGAGGGTTGTCATATTGATAAAAGTGAATATGATGTGTACGATTTTCCCCGCCTTTTCGAAATAATCTTCTCCCGGGAATTCCCCATTCACCTGCAACATCATAGCCTAATGAGTTCATTTTTTGATTAAAAGAATCTATCCTCTCGATCTCTTTTACAATACACATCATGTCGATAACAGGTTTAGCCTTCAACCCTTTAACAGATGTACTGCCAAAATGCTCACATTTAATGATTTCATCACCAAAAATAGTATTTAGGAATTGTTCCTCCATTTGAAACATTTTAGCCCAATTTTCATCAAAATTAGATAGGCGAACTTTCATTTGATTACTCCTTTCTTAGTTGTAAACAACAAAAAAGGCTGAAACAATCCAGCCTTTGTAAATTCTATGCATCATTTATTTTGAATAAGTCCAAAACCTAATCCTACAGGGTCAACCAAGTAGGCGAGATAGAAATCATCAAACTCCATTTTCTCACGCACAATCATCGCGCCATTTTCTTTCGCGTTCGCAATAGCATCATCGATTGAATCCACTTCGATTTGAATACGCGTTCCATATGGATAATCATTAGGACCTTTTCCAATCCCCCCGTTCATCCCTGGCTTTTCTTCTCCCCCTGTGGTGACTTCGCGATAGTCCCAATTAGGTGCGGAAATTTCCCAACCGAAAACACTCGAATAAAACTTGGCAGCTTTCTCAGGATCTTGACTATTTAACTCGAATCCAATCACTCTTCCCATTCCAACCATCCTTTCAAAACTATATTTATTAGAATCTTTAGTTAACACTTCTATATTTGGTGGAAAATCCCTTCTTCACAAATAAAAAAATCTCGCAATCACTCCATTTGTCGATTATTATTTTATTAATATAATTTTTTAAAAAAGGAGAAAAACTCATGCTACAAATTAGAGATGCTGTTTCGAGTGATTTACCTGCCATTCTTGACATATACAATGATGCAATACGAAATCTTACTGCTACTTTTGATCTTACCGAACAAACATTAGAAGAACGGACAGTTTGGTTTAATAAATATGGAGGACAATATCCATTAATTGTTGCGGAATTAAATCATGAAGTCGTTGGGTATAGCTGCTTAACTATGTTCAGGGACAAACCTGCTTACGCTAAAACGTCGGAATTATCGATTTATATCTCTCCGAATCATCAAGGGGCCGGTATTGGAAGTGCGTTAATGAAGGAAATTCTTAAGCGAGCCGCAGAACTTGATTACCATACGGTCATCGGCGGAATTACCGGCGGCAACGAAGGAAGTGTTATGCTTCACAAGAAGTTTGGATTTGAATTTGTTGGAAACTTTAAAGAAGTCGGATTTAAATTTGGTGAATGGCAAGATGTACATTTTTATCAACGGATGATTGAAAAAGGGGCATAATAAATCAGGGAACGCATGTAATTGATGGACTTGGAGGACAGTGTCCGCTTACCATATATTGATTTGGGAATTATCTATTGAATTGTTGCAAATAATAAGATTGATAAATAATCAATAGAGGAGGTCCAGTATGCAACAGGATCAACAAACTAACAATAAGTCGGGCTCAATTATGAAACCGGAATTTGCCGGAACGGATGCACAAAAAGTAAAACAACAAATTCAAAAAGATGTAAGCGAGGGACAAGGTGCAATGACATCCCGCGAGGCCGGAGCAATGCGTGATTAGAAAACTACTCTTGTAGTGAATCTCCTAAGTTGGATTAGTCATCCAACTTAGGGGAGATAAGCTCATTCCGATCTCCCGTTCAGGAAGGAAAATACTCCATTGGTTCGGTACAATGAACATACCCATTTTTCTTGTAATAATTAATCGCATCATCACTTGGCCATACAATAACAAATTCATAATTGTTTTCTTTAATCCACTTATTTATTGTAGCTAATAGTTTACTTCCAATCCCCTTATTTCTAAAATCCGGAACAGTATATACGTTTGTCATGTAAGCAAATGGGTAGGTGATCCTACCTGGGCGGGGAACCTTTTGTATTAATTCTATGTATATGTGTGAAACAATTTTCCCACTTTCCTCCGCAACCCAAATAAACCATTGACCATTATTTAGTGCATTTTCTAAAAATGCTTGGCATTCTTTTTCAAAATCTGCGAATGATTCATCTTTTTTACTTTCATCGTGTTCAATTGTAAAATCCCATCTCATCCTTATTAGTTGCTTAATGTCTATTTCTTCAGCAAGCCTTATGTTCATCTATTGCTTCTCCCCTTTCTTGTCCTTTTTAAAATATTCTACACTAATCTTTATTGCCTTTTAAGAATAAAGATTAGTGGATTGTGGACAAGTTAGTAATGGTCATATAAACTTGGTTCAAATGTAAGACTACAATAAAAATGTATGATCTTTTTTTAGGAGGCCGGGAAAATGGAACAACGCATTAATTATTATGAACTAGCGCCTGAAGCACTTAAAATTATGATGGAAATGGAGAAATACACCAAATCTACTAGTATCGATCGGAAACTCCGTGAACTAATTAAAATTAGAGCTTCTCAAATTAATGGCTGTGCCTTTTGCCTTAATATGCATACCTCTGACGCTCGAAAAATGGGTGAAACGGAACAACGTTTATACTGCGTCGGCACATGGAGAGAATGTGATTTCTACACAGATGCTGAAAAAGTGGCATTAGAATTAACTGAAAATGTAACGTTAGTATCCACTATGCGTGTACCTGACGATCTTTATCATCGAGTGCGTGAGCATTTTAGTGAAAAAGACTATGTAGATCTTGTTATTTTGATCAATCAAATTAATAGTTGGAATCGAATCTCCATTTCAATGGGGAATTTTGCAACTGCAGTAAAATAAGAGATTTTTATCCCTTGATAATTAAAACCCTTAGAAGCAAGAAAAAAAGTCCAATTTCCCAATTTTAATGCTGGGAAATTGGGATTTTTACTATTGACTCTATATCTTTTTTTGCAGTTTTCGAATAAATACGATTTGACCAATGTGATATGCATTATGTGTGGTTACATTTCCAAGTATCTCCCACCACTTCGCATGTACAGGAAAGCCATTTACGTCACTCTCAATTTTTTCTTCCGTTAATAAATCTTGCCATTGTAGCAACACCTCTAAAAGTCGTTCTTTTAAGTCACTGAAACTTTTATTTTCGGGAATTATAAAACTATTATTATTATCACCTATGGAAGGTACAGCATGAACATGAGATTTTTGGTACCTCGTTTGCCATGTTTCATTCCAATAAAGTAGGTGCTGTACAATTTCCGCAATACTATTGCAATTTTCGTTTGGCTTCCAAAACGCTTCTTCCTCTGACAAATTTTCGACAGAGTCGGAAAATGGAAGGTACCAACTAGGATCATTTGCATTAGCTAATAACTGATCGGATAAGACGTCTTTTGCATGAAACATACTCTCCACACTCCTAATAATTTTTTCCTGATTTATTCAAGTTCTTTCTTAATATCAGCAAATCCCATAGCTTGCTTAACCACAAAACTTTATTTGAAAGAGTCAATGTAAAAAGCACTATAGCTTGCGACAAAGAGATTTTTAGAATATTTATCATATAGAAAGCTTAAGAAAGAATTTTTTATCACATACATTGTGGCCATTTTCATCATGAAAGACGCTCTCCTTATTTCAGAATAGCGCCCTAGTAAAAAGAGATTCCTAATACCTTGGAATATTAATAACTATTCAATAGTTTTATTGTACTCTAATTGTTTTTGAACTCCTAACCTATCAATTTGAATCCAATACTCGGAAATTTTTTCATCTTCTATCTTATATACGGCACTTGTCATTTGAGTTATTGGTAGTCCCGTAGGTTGATATCCATCGACTACCCCTACGTGTGTACCTACTTGTTTCCAGCGTACATATACTTTTTGTCCTTGTACCAATAATTCCTGAATTTCCAAAGAATAATTACCATATGCCTCAATCATTTCTCTTACGTGTTCAGCATAATCTTTAGGCGTCCTTAAGACTGTTTGTTCTTCCTCGGATGTAATTTGATGAGCCAGTACTTGTTCAGACATTAATTGATTTGAGTAGTCAGGATTTTTACCTGATCGTACTTCTTCAAAAAAGTTTCTAATTATTTGTTCTGGTGTCATTTGAACACCTCCCTATTTAATTCAATGCTTATTCTACCAGAATTGATTCTATTATTGCTAATCAGGCTCTTTTCATGTAAAAAGCCGCTTTTCCAATTTCGGAGCGCTTATGCTTAAGAATAAACACTCTTATCTATGTCCATCTTTACGGGCATGTATATATCCATAATACGCACAGGTACCATTTTTGGATAAATCCTTAACTTCAAAACCACATTTCTTATAGAAATTAAAATTGTTAGCCGAGGTATGTGCGAACCAATCGCCGTGAGGAAGTTTTTGAACACAAAGTTCCACAATTTTTTTTCCTATACCCTTTCCACGATATTCCGATAAAACAACAAAATCCATTATGTTAGCAGCCATTATTTTGTCTGAGATAACCCTAACCATCCCAATCATTTTGTTATTGTCCCATACAGTAAATGCCCAAGTTGAATTAATAAAAATTAATGAAAACTTTTCCTTTTGCCAATTCGGAGTATTTCTTGCCCAACCAGCATCTTCGAAGAGGGCTTCTACAGCATCTCCTGGAACTCCATCCGTACCTTCTCTAATAGTAACACCATAAAATATTGATACATACGTTTTCCCCCCTATTTTTATATGTATAAATACTACATCGTGAGGTGTTTTACCTATTCTATAAGATAGTGGCATCACTAATGCCTTTATTGCACATGATTGTTTAACGAGCACGTGCTTATTAATCATTATTGTTAGATGACATTGTTGTTCCCTTTGTGCCACTAAGAAAAGATTTAATATAAGTAAATACGCCCGCTAATAAACCAACACTAAATAGAATGCTTCCCACAATTACAAGGTTGTTTATATATGTTTCAATAATCAACGTGTATAGGCTGTCATCATTATCATATACACCTGGCTGATTTGAAACCCAAGAGTCCCCTAGATAGGTTCCAATCGAAACACTAAAAAACATCAAGAACAATCCCATAATCATCAATAAAGACGAGATAATACTAAGTCCCTTAATATGTTCTTTTGACATCGAACTCCCCCTTTAAAAGTTACAAAATTGTTTACTTGGGGTAAACAATTATCTTGATTTGTTAGATATTTCAGAAAATCCCTATTTTCATGAAGCAACATGCTAACTTCAAGCTGAAGGTTTGGAACAGCATAAATGTTAAAAAGTCCAAATGTATGTGAGAGTAAATGATAAATTGTTATATTTGGGTGCAAACCATCTAATTCTGATAGGTAAGGTACTTGGTGATAGGCGAGGTGAATTTTCTCTTTCATATGCAGTTTTATTTCCATTATGAATTCAACCTTTTTAGTAGAACACCATTTGCAACAACGCCAAAAAAACCACCAATTGCCAAAGTATATGCTGCTAATAAAGGTATTGAAGAAAGAGATTCAGTAAGTATTCTAAACATACTAACAGCAAAAATAAGAAAACTACATATAAGTGTAAAAATTATCCGATTTTTATTATTCATTAACTAAACCTCCTAAAAGTTACTAACCTTCTCCACAATCAATCCTTAATAATTTTTCCCCTTGTAATTTTCCCTCTTAAACTATATGAGTAATTTCGTCCTATTAAATCACTTTTTTCAGCATAACTTATATATTCAAGATGTACCTTCCAATTTCCTTGCCTTCCACCCAAAACAGCCCAAAAATGAAAAATGAGCTTTTTTCCTTGTTCCAGGATAGTGTCCGATTATTAAATAACTGTCAATATAAAAGGAGAATTTAATCAAGTCATGTAAAAACCAGAATGGAGTTTTGAATGAATTTGCAATTAAAACGAAAGGTTTAGAATTGCTTCGAATTAGGAAATCTCGGATGGGTTTGGGATTTTTATTCAACTTACTTGAAGAGGAACTTAATATGAGATTTTTGGTGGGGCTCCACCCATTGGATCGTTTAGGTAAACCGGTAGAAGTAGCAAAAACTGTATTACTCCTAGCAAGTGATGTTTCATCATTTATCTTAGAGGTAACTTTTGCCAGTTAATGGCGGTTATACTGCAGCTTAGTCTTTTCACAACTTAAAAATTTCTTTGTGAATAAGAAGTCTTATCCTTATTGAGTGACTAGTGATAGTTAAGCGGAGATTCTCCGCTTATACTACAGAATAGAGCTTGGTTTGGGCGATATAAACGGAGATTTTCCGATTAAGCAAAGCAAAATAACCTATTTTTATGTTTTTAGAGTCAATAGTCGGAAAACTTCCGTCTATTTAAGCTTCTTTTAGTGCTTTTTTCTAATTAAGAGAAATTTCTCCGCTTATTTAGTCAAGTCCTTAATATTGTGTAAAATCCTATACAATGTTTTCAACCTGTTATGATATTTGGGGTTAATCCTTCCCCTTTACATTTTTTGAGCGAAACTTCCATGCGTCTTTTACTCCATATCCAGTCAAGGGTGTCAAAGGTGGTTTTCCTTTGATAGCCTTGACTGGATATGGAATAATCCAAGAATGGAAGTTACCTTAAAAATGAAACATAGCTATCTCTTAATAGATTTTTGTTTTGAATATACGGTCTCTTGATAATGCATTAAAACAGCTCCAACTAAACGAAAAGCAGACTGTGTATTTGGAAAGATACGGATAACTCTTTCTCTTCGACGTACTTCTTGGTTTAAACGTTCAAGAGAATTTGTACTACGAATGTGACATCGTATATCTTCCGGGTACTCCATGTATTGAATGGTATCTTCGAACCCTTCATCTAAAATAGAGAGTGCCTGTTTATACTTAGAATTTTCACCAAACTGATCCATCAGCTCCTCTTTACATTTCCGGGTGTCTTCGATAGTGACCGCTTCAAAAATACGCTTTATCATCATTCGAATATCGGCGGAGTCTTTTTAGGTAGTCTTTCAATGATATTTCGTTTAAAATGTACGTTACACCTTTGCCAGCTAGTTCCAATGAATTCTCGTTGAATGGCTTTTTGTAGTCCTTGATGAGCATCTGAAATCACTAACTTTGGAGATTGAAGACCTCGTGATTTAAGTTGTTTAAAAAAATGGCTCCAACTCTCAAAACTTTCAGCGTGATCTACACTTAGACCAAGTATTTCACGCTTTTTGTGATCCGTAATAGCTGTGGCAATATAAACAGCTTTAGAGACTACACGGTTATGTTCTCTTACTTTTATATACATTGCATCCAAAAAAACAAATGGATAGTATGTTATATTTAAAGTGTTTGTTTTACCAATCATTGACGATAGGATCAAGCTTCTGAGTAAGGGAAGAAACGAATGACTTCGAGATATTTTCGCCACAAAGTTGTTCTACTATGTGCGTAACCTTACGGGTAGAAACCCCGTTGATAACCATCTCCAGCATAGAGAGAACTAAAGCCTGGTCGCACCGAGAATATTTTTCAAAAACGGAAGATGAAAACTCCCCATTTCGAGTTCTAGGCACTCTTAGTTTTATTTTACCGATACTCATGGTTAGTTCTCTTTCATAGTAGCCATTGCGGTAATCTAGACGTTCAGGAGAGCGTTCATAAGCGTCCGCATGTAAATAATCATCTCTTTCCTTTTCCATGTACTCATTTAAAACTAAAACAATCGCTGATTTAATAACTGCGTCAATATTGGAATTCAAAACAGATTCTTTTAAAAGATCCATATCTAGGTTAAACTGTAATTGGGTCATTCTATATTCCTCTTTTCATTGTTTATCGTCGTTGAAAACATTGTTTCCAAGAGGGATTAAAATGACTCTTTTCTTTTTACACAATTATATGGACTTAATCGCTTATTTATCAAACTTGCTTTTATCATCTAGTACACTTGTGGTTTTGAGAAAAAAGCTTAGGGAAATTTACATCTCTAAGTCTTTTGACTGTGAATTATACGATGAAGTTTATGTGAATTGATCTGTGATTTACCGTTTTGCACCTCACAAGTTAACCCGTTATGAAAATAATTATCAAAACGGGGTCATCCTTTGTGTAATTTTTAGTTGAAGAATTCCTTATAATTGAAACTCTTCCAAAATGGGTTCTTTTTTAATGATAATAAAGATATTTAATTTTAGTTATCTCAAGTATGATAATATCAACCTTTAATATTCGGAAATATTGTGATTATCCTTTATCTTATCTAACTCTTTTATTAATCCCACAAAACCTCTAATTGTAAATAAAGTAAAACTCACACTTCCGAATGTATGAAATGGTGACCATTTTTTCCATTTAAATAACCTGGAATTCCTTTCAAAATACCATTGACCGATGCTCATTGGAACACTAAATAACAAACTTTTTAATAAAATTTTCCAAAGGTCATCATTATAGGATAGTTTAACCCATATGACACTTAAGATAGGAAAAAACAGCATGTCGTAAATGATGTTCGTTTTAAAAATTTTCCTAAAAGGACGAGCTGGATATTCAACTTTTTTTGTTCCGACAACATAAGCATCGACCAAAGTAGCAAGAACCCCTTTTGAGAAGAAAATAAGAAGATTTTCTCTCATTTTTGTACCTTTAAATAAAAATGGAAGGGAAACTAGACATAAAACTGTAAGTAAGTTTAACAACTTTTTCTCCATTAGGCATCATCCTTTTGGTATATAATTTATTTACTTGACCCTAGTAAAGTTTTTTATCTATTTTTAATTGCTCGAACACAAACCACTGATGCCCATTGTGCTCATTTTACCTAAGAAATTTAATGACCTTTAAAAACAATTGGTTCTGTTGTATTTATTGGATATAAATTTCCGTCTAATGCAAATGAAATTCTGCCCGTTTCTTCAGAAACAACCAAGGCAAGCGCATCGCTTTGTTCAGATATTCCTATTGCCGCTCGATGCCGTGTTCCAAATCTCTTCCCTTCTATAACACTTCTTGTTAAAGGAAGGACATTTCCTGCAGAAACAACTTCGTTCCTTCTGATTAAAACAGCCCCATCATGCAATGGATTTCCCGGGTAGAAAATGGATTCTATTAATTTTGGTGTTACCAAAGCTCCAATCTGAGTTCCTTTTTGCATAATAGGCTCAATGGATTCACCTCGTTCAACTATTATTAAAGCACCATGCCTAAGTTTAGAAAGCTGTTGAACAGAAATCGATAAATCTTCATAAGTGTCAGTAAATGATGATAAATAGCAATTCAAATAATAGGTAGCAGCCATTGATTCAATATTTTCCAGATCTTCTTTCGCACCTTCGAGACTTCCCAATACACAATAATTTTCTTTACCCAATATATTTAAATTAGATTGAAGCACGTCAATAAGAGATTGAATTCCATCTTCCAACTGCTTCTTCAAAGGTGAAAAATCGCAATTACTCCCGTCCATAACTTATGCCTCCTTAATAATTCAAACCAATCTCACTAATTGTGCAGCCGCTAGTCATATACAAATATGAATTGTTTAACCAAAATATCTTTCCATTCATATGTCATTTTTATTTGCTAGAAGTAGTATTTGCTGAATGTGCTGTTCCTATTAAGGAAGTTAGATAAGCTTAGAGTAATTGATTGGTTTCATTTACCCAAATTTGGTTAATAAAGTCCAAAAAAAGGGATAGATGAACAAGTATTCTCACTTGTTCATCTATCCCTTTTTATCTGATCCTCTAAAAATTACTTTTTCAATAAATCATATTGTCGTAACACTTCTTGAGCAATTTCACTATCCTCAGCTAATCCACTTACTTCTTGTAGAACATATGCGACACCGTGTTCACGAATCATTTCCTGGACTTTCACTGCTTCCTCGTCTTCTTTGTAATCAAAAAGCAAGGCGGCAGCGATTGCTTTTGCAAGGTTTGTGAATGATAGACCTGCTTTTTGTGCTTCTGTAGCAGGACGGACAAGACGGTCATTTGGACCAAGTTTGCGAATTGGGGAACGCCCCACTCTTGTAACTGCATCATTCAAATAAGCATTGCGAAAACGGTTGATAATTTTATTGATATACTTTTCATGTTCATCTGGGTTTAGACCGTATTGCTTGATTAAATATGCTCCAGTTTCTCCAAGTGTTGCTTTAACTTGTTTAACAATGGCTTCGTCTGCCAATGTTTGGTCAATGGTCGCTTTTTTTTCAAGGTAGCCAAAATATGCAATGGTCGCATGTCCTGTATTTACGGTAAACAGTTTTCTTTCAATAAATGGGGCGAGGTCTTCAACGATTGTCATTCCTTCAACAGGAGGGATTGATTCTGTTGTTTCTACAACCCATTCATAATAAGGTTCGACTAGCACATCGAGAGAACCTTGATTATTTTGTATTGGCACAATACGGTCAACAGCAGAATTAAAGAAATAGACTCTACCGGATAGTTTACTCTTCGTTTCATCATTCAGATTTTCTTCTATGTAGCCTTTTAGCAGGTCTGTTGCGGAAATTTGATTTTCACATGCAATGACATATAATTTTTCATCTGTTGCTTGTACTCTTTCTGTTAATGCTTTCGCAATTAACGGTGCAATTCTTGGTAAAATATTAGGACCAATTGCAGTCGTTAAGTATGTTGCATTCTTAATCGCTTCGATTACTTCTTTTTCTTGTTTCATATTATTTAATCCAGAAACATTCGTAATCGTCATCGTTTCTTGTTGATCAGTCGCCAACTTCACATCGTATTGCTTTTCACTATTTAGACCATCAATGATTTGGTCAGCTAAATCCACGAATGTGACATGGTAACCTGATTGTGAAAATAGCGCACCAATAAACCCTCTACCAATATTTCCTGCACCAAAATGTACAACTTGTTTCATGTAAACTCATTCCTTTATCACGTTAGTATATAAATAATCTAAAAAAATTGTTTCCATTTTTGAACGAATGATCTTTTCATCTGAGGATGAGAAAATCATAATTGCTTCATTATTCTCAATCAAACTCGTACTTAACAAACTTATCATTTCCTGCTCTCTTGAACTTAATTCTTCTGGAGCTAACATCAATAATAAACTATTCATGTACATGTCATTCCCGTCCATCCCTTTAATCACACAAGGTTCTTCAAGATGGGCGATTTGAAAAATAAGTTTATCCACATGTGGATTTCGACAATGAAAAAGGCCCATGCCCGTTCCCGGAATCCCGAGCCCGCCTTTTCTTTCACGGTCAATTAGCGTTTCAAAGACGTTTTCTACATTCGTAATAAGATTTTCTTTTGAAGCTGTTATTAACATATTCTTCATAACTTGTTGATAATCGGTCATAATCGTTATTCGAACTACACGAAAATGTTGAATAATCGCTTCAATGCTTGTATGTGTATCTTTTAATTCTTGTAATACGTCCATTAATGGTTGTTGCTTTGTGGAAGATACGTCTTCATTTGTGGATAACCCTGTATAAAGTTTATTTCTTGTAAACTGTTCAATATTTTTGCGTAAAAAGCTTCTAATTGTCTCAATATCTTCACGACTCAACAACGGATTGACTATTATATATTCATTATTCATAAATGGGAGTCGAACAGTAGAAAGTATGACATCGAATTGATTTAAGCTTTTTTGCTTCTGAACATCCTTGATTGATTTGATTTCCACTGAATCGATTTCCATAATTTCTTTTTTTAAGCGGCTAGCCAACATTTTTGAGGTTCCAATCCCCGTCGGACAGATGACAAGTGCTTTGATGGGCAATTGTTCCTCTTTCAAGACTAATGCAGAGCCGAAATGGAGAACGATGTACGCAATTTCCTCATCGGGAAATGCAGCAAATTCTTTAAACTCTTTTTCCACACTATTCTTCACAGCGAGAAAAAGGACGGGATATTTCTTTTTAATTTCTTCTGTTAACGGATTATAAAGACTCATATTTTGCTTCAGACGGAATAGGGACGGCAGCATGTGGGCAAGCAACCCTTGAAACAACGAGAAATCATTCGTTAAGTCGATATGCAGCTGTGTGGAAACGGATTGAATGATATTTTTAATCAATTGTCCTAAAATGACACTATCATAAGAGACGAACCCAGCTTCATGCAGCTTTGAACCTTTTAATACTGTGGATAAATAGTGGATATCCCTATGATTAAATTGTACAGGAAACCCTTCTTCCAAACAGGTGCATATTTCTTCTATTTGGCGATATTCATCGTCGATATCTTCATCTAGATGTTCATCTTCTTCAATCCGAAAGCCATTCATTATCCTTTGCATCGTAATACAAATTTGTATGACAAGACCAATATAATCGCTATCTGCCAAACGTGTTTGCCGTTTATTCACAATGTCGTTGACCAATCGCTCAATGGTTAGTAAATAATCGGAACGGAGATAGTGGAGAATTTGACTGTTTTCTACTTGTCCCTGTTCCAACAAAAACAAGCTCTCAATTAATTCTTCGTTAAAATACAGTAATAAATAATTAGCAAGTGCTTTTCGCTTATTCACTTCGTCTCCAGTCAGCTCTACTCCAACACCCCTTTTTCGACTAAGCACTAATTGAAAGTTCGTTAGCCATTCCGCTAATTCATCGAGATAAGCAGATAGCGTCGTAATACTGACACCAAGCTCATGGGCTAACGCTTGGATTTTAAAAGATTCAGCTGCTTGAAATAAACTTAGTAACAATTGGAGCTTTTTTTCTTGAGGTGGTTGGTCAATCGGCTGACTGCTTGCTAAATGTTGAACCAATCGGAAAACTTGCTCATTTTTCCCTTCGATACATAAGCCTTTATTCGTATTTCTCACCAATTGTAGTTGAAATTGCTCGAGGATTTTTTCGATTGCTTTCAAATCCCGTTGAATCGTCCGTACACTTACATTTAAAAATGTAGCAATGGAAAAAGCCGTATGCTTCCCAGATGTCTTAATAATCAGTTCAATAATTGCTTTTTCCCTCGAAGTAATAAACATGCAACCATCCCTTTTCCATTTTATTACTAGAGAAAATTAGAAAGCACAAGCGCCTTGTTCAGCCCCGACAAGCAAATGTTCTTCGTCAATAAAAGTCCGCTCTTTGACTTTTATTGACGAAGGTTATTTGACCTCGAGGGGCTAGACGCTGGAGCTGGAATACAGAAATAGAAAAGCGCATTATAGCGCTTTTCTATTTTATTTGCTATTCTTTATCATTTAAAATAGCGATAATTTCCTTCGCTGATTTCGCTCCAACCATCTTCTCGATATTATCCATTTCCGAACATGTAACAGCTATTCCTGATAATATTTCAAGATGTGTTCCATCTTTCCCTGCAATTCCAAAGATTAAGCGAACATGATTGCCATCAAAATCAACACCATCTGGCACTTGGATAACGGTAAATCCTGATTTAAGAACATCCTTCTTCGCTTCCTCTGTTCCATGTGGAATCGCTACATCATTTCCCATAAAGGTCGATGTTATTTGATCACGTGCAATCATCGCTTCAATATAGCTTTCGTTCACATAGCCAGCTTTATATAATGCATTACCTGCAAAACGAATCGCTTCTTCTTTATTTGCAAATGATTGATTTAAAAAGACATTTTCTTCTAACAATAAATCATTTTCATGATCGTTTGCTCCAGGAACCGCTTCTTCGGCATCCTCAACAATTTCTTGAAGATCATCTTTGCCATTTCCTTTTAATCGCTCGATTAAGCGTTCATATTCCGGGCTTGATAAAAAGTTATCTACGGAAATATGGAATGCATTTGGCAGTTTATTCTGTGCTCTCGGTGTAAGCTCTTCCTGTGTCACAACAATTTGTGCATCAGCCGGTAAATTACTAATCGCTGTATTCGTAACAGATAGATTTAAGCCGGCTTCCTTCACCTTTTTGCGAAGTAAAGAAGCACCCATCGCACTTGATCCCATTCCTGCATCACATGCGAAAACAATTTTTTGAACGTTTTCTGGAAATTCTCCTGGCTGTGATGCAAAAACATCTGCTACTGAGCTTTTCTTTCCTTTCATTTCTTGCATTTTACGGGCTGCATCTTCAATATTTTCTTCTGTTTGTTTTCCAGTTTTTAAAATCAATGATGCGATAATAAATGAAACGACACCTGCTACGATTACCCCTGCAAAGTTAGCAATATATGCTCCTGCACTATGCGGTGTAACTGCAGCAATAGCTAAAATACTTCCCGGTGATGCTGGTGCGAATAATCCTCCACCTAAAAGAACTAATGTGAAGACTCCACTTATTCCCCCGAGGATAACCGCAAAGAATAACATTGGCTTCATCAGGATGTACGGGAAGTAAATCTCGTGAATACCACCAAAGAATTGAATGATCGCTGCACCTGGTGCCGATCTCTTTGCCGTACCTTTTCCAAAAATACAATAAGCAAGTAATACACCAATACCAGGGCCCGGATTCGCTTCAAGAAGAAATAACACCGATTTCCCTGCTTCTTTTGCTTGCTCTATCCCAATTGGCGAAAGAACACCATGGTTAATTGCGTTATTTAAAAACAATATTTTTGCAGGCTCAATGATGATACTTGTTAATGGTAATAATCCTGCTCCCACCAACCAATCAACACCACTTACAAGCCATGCAGTTAAAACTTTTACAGCTGGACCAATTCCTAAAAACGCTAATATTGCCAAAATCCCGCCTAAAATGCCTGCTGAAAAATTGTTAACAAGCATTTCAAAACCGGCTTTAACTTTACCTTCAATCAATTGATCGAATTTCTTTATTACATAACCGCCAAGTGGCCCCATAATCATGGCACCTAGAAACATAGGTACGTTAGGTTCCCCAACGATGACACCCATCGTTGCAATAGCACCAACAACCGCTCCACGTTGGTCATGTACTAACTTACCACCGGTATAACCGATTAATAATGGAAGTAAGTAGTGAACCATCGGGTCAACCATTTTGGCAAGGCTTTCATTTGGGAGGAAACCAGTAGGAATAAATAGTGCAGTAATTAAACCCCATGCAATGAAAGCTGAAATATTCGGCATTACCATGGAACTTAAGAAGTTACCGAACTTCTGAACAGCTACTTTAACATTTGATTTCGCCATTCTCTCTCTTCCTTTCATTAATATATTTCACTTATAATGATAAAACTCCGGAAACCTTCATTCAATATAGAAGAAAACTAACTTTGTCGCCAACCTCTTGACAAAACTATTGTTTCACTAAAAAAGGGAATTATCCAACTATAGAAGTGCGGGGGAAATCCATAAAAAAAATCGGCATATGAATACCGTTAAAAAGTACTCATGTGCCGATATTGCCGCGGGGAGTTGCGTTTGCATCGTACCGCTTCAACCTTTTCCAGTACCATTCCTGCGAGATTCACGTTACCATCGTACCGCTTCAACCTTTTCCGGTACCTTTGCTGCGAGATTCACGTTACCATCGTACCGCTTCTCCCTTCTCTGGTACCTTTGCTGCGGGAGTCGCTTTGCTATCGTACCGCTTCAACCTTTTCCAGTACCTTTGCCGCGAGATTCACGTTACCATCGTACCGCTTCTCCCTTCTCTGGTACCTTTGCTGCGAGAGTCGCTTTACCATCGTACCCCTTCACACTTTTCCGGTACGATATGTTAACAAATTTTTATGCTTTCACTGTTTCTTTTTCTTCCGCCTTTAGATCCATTGCAGGACCGAAGAATTCATAACGAATATTTTCGTCTTTTACACCAAGTTCAGTTAAAATGCGTACAGCATTTTTTAAGAACGGAACTGGTCCACAAATATAAGTGATTGTTTCTTCATTAATAATATTTTCTAGGAATGATTTTGATAAATATCCTTCGAAATTGTGGTTTCCATTTGCATTTAATGGTTTTTCATAACCATAATATGCATGGCCGTTTTCTAGTCTTGCAGTACTTTCTTCTACCGCATCTTTAAATGCATGGAATTCTTCGTTTCTAGCTGCGTGGATAAAGTGTATTTCACGTTTAGAACCCGTATCAGCTAATGTTTCCAGCATACTCATCATCGGAGTTAAACCAACACCTCCTGAAATAAGTGCGATTGGTGCAGTTTCTTCCATATTTAATGTAAAGATACCTGATGGAGCACTAATTTCAACTGTATCACCTTCATTCACATGGTCATGTAAATAATTTGATACTTTTCCGTTCGGATCGAAGTCTTTTTCCTTTTTTACAGAAATACGGTAATAATCACGACCTGGTGCACATGATAAGCTATATTGACGGTTTAATGTATATTCCTCGCCAGGAATTTTCACACGGATTGTTAAGTATTGTCCTGGTTCATATGTTGTTACACCTGAACCATCTTTGGGTTGTAAATAGAATGAAGTAATTACATTGCTTTCTTGTTCTTTTTTGACTACTGTGAAATCTTTGAAGTCAATCCAGCCATTTGCTTGATTAGCTGCTGCATCATACATGCCTTTTTCTACATCAATAAATGCTTGTGCAATGACACCATAAGCTTCTGCCCACGCATTAATAATTTCATCAGTTGCCGCATCTCCAAGAACCTCTTTAATTGCTTTTAATAAAAATTCTCCTACGATTGGATAATGTTCTGGTTTAATTCCTAAACCACGGTGTTTATGTGCAATTTGAGTGACAACTGGAATAATCGCTTCAAGTTGGTCAATATATTTTGCTGCAGCATAAACAGTGTTTGCTAGAGCTGTTTGTTGGCGCCCTTGTTTTTGATTGACATGGTTAAAAATATTTAATAATTCCGGATGTGCTTCAAACATCATTTTATAAAAACAAGTAGTAATTTTTGTTCCTTCAGTTTCTAAAATTGGTGCTGTTGATTTTACAATATCTATTGTTTTTTGTGATAACATTTGGAATCTCTCCTCTTTTTTAAAGAAGTATTTTGAATACATCTTTAAGATACTCCTGAAAATCACTAAAAGCAATATTTCAAATACATCTTTAAAAAAGCTGTCACAATTTAGACAGTGAATGTTCAAAAACGGTATAATGATAATGAGAATGTTAGAAGGTGATTAGATGAGGTTAACAAACTATACCGATTATTCGCTGAGGGTTCTAATTTATTTAGCTTCACTTGAACCTGGTAAGCTATCTAATATAAAGGAAATCGCAGAAGTATATGGGATTTCAAAAAATCATTTAATGAAAGTGACTCATGAATTAGGGAAGATGGGTGTAATTGAAACGATCAGGGGGAGAAACGGTGGAATCCGTTTGGCAAAGTCCCCGAAGGAAATTAATATTGGCAAGATCGTTCGTAAAACTGAGGAAGATTTCCAATTGGTCGAATGCTTTGATGGAAAGCCCGGCTCATGCATCATCTCCCCCGTGTGCGGATTAAAACACTTACTAAATAAAGCATTAGTCGCTTATTTAACCGTGCTTGATCAATACACACTTGCTGATATCGTCCAAAACCCCTTGAATTATCGGATGTTATTTCAGTCACATGAAGAAGGTTCCTAGAAAGAGCCTTCTTCTTCTAAATATTGTTTGAGGACAATTGCTTGATTATGTTCTTCATCTTTTGCTGAGTATACAAGCGTCACGGTGCCTTCATCATTCATTTTTCTTAATTTTTTCAAGTCATCGTGTAGTTCAGTGTTGTCGAGTTCTTCCTTATATTTTTCCCGAAACTTGTCAAATTTCTCCGGATCATGATTAAACCATTTCCTAAGTTCATTGCTTGGGGCAATGTTTTTCATCCATTCATCAATGTTCGCTTTTTCCTTTGAAATTCCTCGCGGCCATAAACGGTCAACCAGTATTCTTTTTCCATCAACTTCACTAATCGGTTCATACGCTCGTTTAATTTTAATCATTTTTTTCCTCCTAAACCTTCACTTAAAAATCCTCACAAGAATTTTCCCATGAGGACTGCAAGTTATTGTTTCACGTAATCTTTTTCTAAAAATAAAAGTTTCTTATACTCTTTTACATATTTTAACCCAGTATCCACTTTGTAAGAATTCTCCCACTCTAGTTCAAAAAAGAGTTCTGCTACTAATCGTTTTCGGGTATCCCCTTCATTTGCATCCTCTAAAGCAACGACACTTTCAAATACTTTTGTCATCTGTTTGGCAATCCGTTTACAATTAAAGGTCTGGACATCCTCTTCTAGTGTTAATAGATATTCACAATCGGCCTCTAACTGATTTAACTTTTTTAGTAGAAATGTGGATAAATCTGTTGAAAGTTTATTTAGGCGCTCGCGCATTGACCGAACAAACAATCGGTGTACGTCATATTTTTTCATCAAACGTAAGACCTCTAAGCCTAAAATATTTGCTGTACCTTCCCAAACCGTCAGTACCTGTGCATCTCGTAATAGTCTCGGTGTGACAAAATCTTCAATAAAACCATTCCCGCCATGCATTTCAATGGCTTCGTGAGCAAAATGGATGGCTTGTTCGGCGGATTCCATTTTTAATAACGCAATTAGCAATCGATTCATCACTTGATCATGCTCTGATTCATTTGTCTTGTCAAACGAATGGACTAAATGAAAGACAGCACTAGTTTCAACTTCCTGTTTCACGGTCATTTTGCCAAGAGTTTCTTTAACCATTGGTAAATGAATTAACTGATGACCAAACGTGATTCGCGCAAGCGCATAGGATTTTGCTTCGATTAGTGCTCTTTTCATAATGCCAATAGAGGCAACCGCATTACAAATTCTCGATAAGTTTAATGCCTCCATCATATAGTAGAACCCTTTATTCGGATTACCAACTAAATAGCCTTTAGCACCATCAAATACCACTTCAGCGGAAGGTACGGCTCTAACGCCTAATTTATCTTTTAACCTACGAATATTAATGCCGTTCAAACGACCATCCTCTGTAAACCATGGAACAAGAAACAGACTTAGACCTTTCGTTCCATGTTGAGCATGTTCCCTTCTTGCCAAAACCATCGCCACTCCACAAGCCCCAGCATTCGAAGCAAAATACTTCTCACCATACAGACGATAATGGTTTCCGTCTGAAACTGCCTTCGTTTCATTTGCTCCTACATCTGATCCTCCTTGACGCTCTGTCAAGAAGGTCGCCCCTTCATAAAGTTCAGTGTCTCCTGTAGAAATAATATGTGGCAAGTATTTTTGTTTTAATGCTTCATCGCCATATTTATCTACTAAATAAGCAGTTGCCTGTGTTAATGTTACCGGACAATAGAATCCAGGCTCGGCATGTGATAAAAGATACCCCTGAGCCATTGAATACACATAGCTCCCTTTTCTCCCGAGCTCTGGTATTTCTTTATGAACATATCCGACAATCCCTTTACCATATACTTGCTCTACTGTTTTCTTATATCCTTCATTTACCCAAACCTTCGACAATTCCTCACCTAGACGGTTATATTTTATTAGTTTTGGCTGTCCTTCCCGATCAGTATGAACCGCCCTTTCATCAATTTCCGTTCCACATAATTCCCCAAATTCATATAGTTCCTGTTCTGCCCAAGCATAAAAATCATGATCCATATATTTTTTTAATATCTGTTTTAAGTTAGGATCTTCTTGGAAAAAATTCATCCGTACTCCCCCTCATTAAAGTGATGCAACACCATTTCTTAAAACATGTTTTAGTATTTTTCCAGTCGCATTTCTTGGTAGTTCGTCAACAATTTCATACAATCTTGGAATTTTGAATGACGCAATCTTCCCGTTCAGGAAACGCTTACATTCCTCTTCAAAATGTGGCAAATCTTTATTCACTACCGCGTATACTTTGACAGTCTCTCCCCAATCAGGGTGCGGGACCCCAATGACCGCAGTTTCAACAATTGCTGGATGTTGTATTAAAAGATCTTCAATTTCCTTTGGATAGATATTTACCCCTCCAGAAATGATCATGTCTTTTTTTCGATCAACAATCCAATAATACCCGTCCTCATCCTTTCTTGCTAAATCACCTGTTAATAGCCATCCTTTTTTCATAACGTCTTGAGTCTTCAGTTCGTCCTTGAAATACCCTTTCATGATACTTTCTCCGTAGAGGGCAATCTCGCCAACTTCCCCATCAGGAACATCTTTACCAGTTTCATCTACAATTCTAATTTCCGTCCCTAATGCTGCCCGCTTGCCAATACTGCCCGATTTTATCGTGTGTTCCTCTGCTGTTAGTAATGTTCCACTAGGTCCGGCTTCCGTTAAACCGTAAACACACATAAGCTGATTTGTTTGAAATTGGGCTTTTACAAACTCCACTTCGGTTTTGGATAGTGGTGCACCTCCATACACCCAATACTTCATTGAGGAAAGATCGTATTCATGTAAATTCGGCATCCTTGCGGAAAATAGGTAAGCAACTGGTGCGCCGAAGAAATGAGTAATTTTTTCATGATGGACGAGATGCAGTAATTTTTCAGGAGTAAAAATAGGTGATAAAACATGGGTTGCCCCCACAAATGTACCTGCAACTAAAAATAAGTGCAGCGGGGCAGAATGACTTAATGGCATCATGTGTAAAATTCGGCTTTCTAATTTCATCTCAAGCTCGACACACATCATAACCGCAACATTTAATATATTTCGATTGGTTAACATGACCCCTTTAGGTTTTCCGGTCGTACCTGAAGTATAGAGGATCGTTGCTAAATCATCTTCTTTTTGCGAACAGGTCATTTCTTTTTTGTCACTATCTACTTTAAGTTCATGATAAGAAATCCACTCATTGTGACTTTGGCCTGTTTTTATTTTAATTAAAGATTGACGACTAGTTATGTCTTGAATCGATTCCCACAATGACTCGTGGACGAAGAGAACGTTAGCTTCACTATGATCAACGATATATTTTAGCTCGTTCTGTGTAAGCTTCGCGTTAACAGGAATACTGATTCCGCCTAATCGATGGATTGAAAAATAGGTTGCAATAAACTCGATTGTATTAGGCATGAAAATAATTGCCTTGTCTCCTTTTTTAAAGCCAAGACGCAGTAATCCATAAGCTATCCGATTCACTTCTTCATTTAATTGCTTATACGTCAATCGTTGATTATCTAAGATGACAGCTTCTTGATGAGGATATTTTCTCCCATTTCGCGCTAACAACTCCGAAATATTCATTTCTCTACACTCCTTATTACGATAATCTTTTTTTAAAATCAGCCAAATACTCTTCTATATCCTTTTTTAATTCGGTCAGCTCTTCGATTTTGCTAACCACCTCCTTAAATTTTTTCTCGCCATATTCAATGGTCTTTTCTAATTGTTTTGTTCCTGTACGATCTGTGTCAAAAAGTTGGATCATCTCCCTAATTTCATTTAGTGAAAATTTCAACCGTTTCCCACGAAAAATAAGGACTAAGCGCGTAAATTCCTTTTTTGTATAAATTCTTTTCCCGTATGAATCTCTGATTGGTTTAATTAATCCTAATTCTTCATAATATCGAATCGTTCTCGTTGTTACTTCAAAATGTTTCGCTACTTCTGTAATCGAATAATGCATACCATCACCTAATAGTTGAATATTCTGTATTGTTTACATCATACCATTTACGTTAACGGAAACCACAAGACCCTTTTGAGAAAAATATTGTTTTCTTTTCCTATATTTGATTGTTAAAATAGAAGGGAAGATTCTGAAAAAAAGGGGAGAATACATAAATGACAACATTTCAAGAGAAGCTTGAGAAATATGCAGAACTAGCAGTTGTAGTTGGCGTGAATGTTCAAAAGGGCCAAACACTTGCAATAAATGCTTCAATTGACGCTGTAGAATTTGTTCGACTAGTAACGAAGAAAGCGTATGAAGTTGGTGCCAAAAATGTAGTTGTAAACTGGAATGATGATGTAGTGTCAAAGCTTAAGTATGACTTAGCTCCTGATGAAGTTTTTACAGAATACCCGAAACATCGTGCAGCTGAAACGACAGAACTGGCGGAAAATGGTGCTGCTTTCATTTCCATCGTTTCATCCAGCCCCGATTTATTAAAGGGTGTGAATCCTAGTCGGATTTCTAATTTCCAAAAGGCCGCTGGTCAAGCATTGGAAACATATCGTCAATACATCCAATCGGATAAAGTTAGCTGGACGGTCATTGGAGTTCCGTCTGAAGCATGGGCTAAAAAAGTATTTCCAGATGTGTCTCGAGAGGAAGCCGTTGAAAAGCTTTGGGAGGCGATTTTCAAATCAACGCGTGCAGACCTTGCCGATCCAATCCAAGCTTGGAAAGATCATGACGCATCCTTGCATGAAAAAGTCGATTATTTAAATGAAAAACGTTACAAAAAATTACACTATACTGCCCCTGGAACAGATTTAACGGTTGAACTACCAAATGGACATCTATGGGTAGGTGCTGGAAGCCTGAATGAGCAAAATATAGAGTTTATGGCGAATATGCCTACTGAAGAAGTATTTACGGTACCACATAAAGATGGTGTTGACGGCCATGTTTCAAGTACAAAACCATTAAGCTATGGCGGAAATATCATTGATGAATTTACCGTGTACTTTGAAAAAGGGCGAATTGTTGACGTAAAAGCAAAAGAGGGCGAAGAAATTTTAAAGCAATTAGTTGAAACGGATGAGGGTTCCCACTATCTTGGGGAAGTTGCTTTAGTACCGCATAATTCACCAATTTCACAATCGAATATTCTTTTCTTAAATACATTATATGACGAAAATGCATCAAACCATTTTGCGATTGGCAGTGCGTATGCATTTTGTGTTGAAGGCGGCAAAAAAATGTCCCGCGAAGAACTTCTGAAAAATGGCTTAAACCAAAGTATTACCCATGTTGATTTCATGGTAGGGTCAGCTGAAATGAATATCGATGGAATTAAGGAAGATGGAACAACTGAGCCAATTTTCCGTAATGGAGATTGGGCGTTTTAATTATAAGAAGATAGAATCGACCCACTTTTAAGTGGGTTTTTCTTTTTGCTTAAAAATATTTTTTTGTTCCTATGCTATTGAAAAACCGTGGGCGGGAAGGGTAGCCTATGATCTACAAATGGCCTTGTATGATCCACAAACTGATCATCCACCCTTCGAAAACGAGCTTGTGATCCACAAATGACCTTGTATAATCCACAAATCGTTTTCCATGCGGCACAAATTTAATTCTATAATCCACAAACTGATCATCCACCCTTCGAAGACGAGCTTATGATCTACAAATGGCCTTGTATGATCCACAAATCCATTTCTATGCGGCACAAACTTAATTCTATGATCCACAAACTGATAATTCACCCTTCGAAAACGAGCTTGTGATCCACAAATGACCTTGTATGATCCACAAATCGTTTTCTATGCGGCACAAATTTAATTCTATGATCCACAAACTGATCATCCACCCTTCAAAAGATGCCGATCTCCCTATATTTTTCCTTGTCCACCTGCCCTTTTCCAAGTAAGATAAAAAAGTCAAATACAAAAGTGGGGTATCATCTTATGAGACTTAGGGACTGGGATAAAAATTTAAAGATTCGACTTATTGGGGAAGCATTGATGAATGTTACGTTTTGGATGTTTTTCCCCTTTTTAACGATTTACTTTACAGAATCTTTCGGTAAAGGAACTGCAGGGATATTATTAATTGGTTCACAAATTCTTTCTGTTATTGCCAATTTATTAGGCGGATATTATGCGGATAGGTACGGTCGTAAGAGAATGATGGTCATATCTGCTTGTGGGCAGGGAATCGCCTTTTTTATCTTTGCTATTACGAATATGCCTATGGTCGGATTTATTTGTTTTTCAGTGGCAAGCATTTTCGGTTCATTTTATTATCCAGCCAGCCAAGCAATGGTAGCTGATGTCGTAAAGGAAAAGGATCGAAGTGATGTGTTTGCTATCTTTTATACATCCACAAATATTGCGGTCGTTATTGGTCCGCTTGTGGGAGGCATCTTTTTCACCTATTATCGTTTTGAATTATTGCTTGCCTCGGCATTCGTTTGTATCGTATTAGCCTTTTTGTTAGGGAAATTCACGAGGGAAACTTCTCCTCTTCAAGAGCGGACTGTAGATCAATCCGATAAATGGTATCAAGTATTAAAAAAACAGTTTTCGTCTTACGGGATCATTTTTAAGGACAGAGTTTTTTTACTTTTTATCGTTGCGGGAGTTTTGATTGGCCAAACCTTTATGCAATTGGATTTACTAATTCCTGTGTATACAAAAGAAGCTATTGATAAGGTTTCCTTTTTTCAACTTTTTACACTTAACGGTGAACAAATATACGGATTCATTCTTTCCGAAAATGGCTTTTTAGTTGCTCTTTTTACTGTATCTATTACAAGATGGATGACTAAATTTAAGGAGAAAAAGGTATTTATTCTATCATGTATTTGCTATGCGCTTTCGATGTATCTTTTCGCTATTTTTCCGAATTTATGGGGATTTGTCTTTGCAATGGCAATTTTTTCTTTAGGCGAATTAGTGGTAGCAGGCATTCAACAAACATTTATCTCGAAGCTTGCTCCTGAACATATGCGTGGACAATATTTTGCAGCAGCGAGTTTGCGGTATACGATTGCCCGGACGATTGCACCTATTTCCATTCCGTTAGCTTCATTCATCGGCTATTTTCAAACATTTAATATTTTGGCTATTATTGCTGTCTTAAGCGCATTTATCTATATCACTATGTTCAATAAACTACAATTGAAACAAAGAAGTTTATAAACATGTACTTTTTTACAGTTATTTTTTGATGTAATTGGATAAATAATAAGTACAGATTAATTTCTTTATGAAAGAAGTGGTTTATATGCTTACAAATAAGCAACTTTCAGAACTGCGCTCTCAATTACTACAAGAAAAACATGAATTAGAAGAACGCTTCAAACTAAATGATCATTATGATTTGAGCAAAGGACATGCTCATGAATCGGTCGGGGAGTTATCCAGCTATGATAACCATCCAGGTGATGAAGGAACCGAACTATATGAACGGGAAAAAGATATTGCACTCAATGAGCATAGTGAATATGAGCTACACAATATTGATAAAGCGTTAGAAGCGATGGCAAATGGGACTTACGGAAAATGTGTGGAATGTGGAAAGGAAATTCCCGAAGAACGCCTGGAAGCTATTCCAACCACATTATTCTGTAAGGAACATAGTCCAGACCAAACGATCTCAGAGGATCGACCTGTTGAAGAACAAGTCATACTTTCCTCTTCCTTAGGAAATTTTAATTTTGATGATGAAAAAAATGAGCATGTCGGTTTTGATGATGAGGATTCTTGGCAAGCTGTAGCTGAATGGGGTACATCAGAATCCCCTTCTGATTTATACAATCCTCCCGATAATTATAATGACATGTATATTAATTCCGATGAAAATGTTGGTTATGTAGAAGACTTTGAAAATTTTGTTGGAAATGATATGTATGGGAAAAATACAAAATATTATCCTAACCCTGAATATGATAAATATACAGAGGAATTAGACGAAGAAGGAATAATGACTACCTTTGGTGACTTACCAGCCTATGAGCATGATCCATATGTTGAAGAGGATGATGATGAATAAAACGGAGCTCTTTTGCAGAGCTCCGCTTTTTTTATACTGCTAACCATCCAGCCAGCGCTTCGATATCCTTAGAAAAAATTCGATCTTTCACAATGCTAGGTACAATTTCTCGTCCTTTATCATAGAATTCTTTTGTTGCACTTGCCATCTTTTCAACTCCGCGATATTCGGCTCCTTGCATCGCACAAATCATCTCAATGGCAAGTACCCTTCTTGAGTTTTGGATAATTTGATAGGCATGTCTTGCAGCAATCGTTCCCATGCTCACATGATCCTCTTGATTAGCAGATGATGGTATGGAGTCAACACTTGCAGGATGGGCTAATGTTTTATTTTCAGATACTAGAGATGCTGCAGCATACTGCATAATCATCGCACCCGATTGCAGTCCCGGTTCCGGGCTTAAGAAACCCGGCAAATCGTTTAGACTTGGATTGACCAGTCTTTCGATTCTTCTTTCCGAAATATTGGCTAGTTCCGCTACAGCAATTTTCATAAAATCCATTGCAATTGCAATTGGTTGTCCATGAAAATTACCACCAGAAATAATTTTTTCCCCATCATCAAAAATTAATGGATTATCAGTAGCGGCATTGATTTCAATTTCTAATTTTTCTTTTACATAATCAAGTGCTTGCCATGAGGCACCGTGGACTTGTGGGATACACCTTAATGAATAGGCATCCTGCACTCGAAGCTCACCTTGTCGCGTAATAAGTTTGCTGTCAGATAAATGTTCACGCATTCTTCTCGCAACATCTACTTGTTGTTGGTATCCGCGAGCAACATGAACATCCTCATCAAATGCATCGATTATTCCTTGTAACGCTTCTATAGTAATAGAAGAAATTAGCTCACTGTGTGTTGCCAATTGTTCAGCCTCGATATAGGCAACTACACCCATAGCAGTCATTGCCTGTGTGCCGTTAATGAGAGCTAATCCTTCTTTCGCCTGCAAAGTGACAGGGCGGATGTCTGTATCTCTTAGGGCTACTTCAGTAGGAACTCTTTCACCTTTATAAAAAACTTCTCCTTCTCCCATTAATGCAAGTGCAAGATGTGATAACGGAGCTAAATCTCCGCTTGCTCCTAATGACCCTTGCTGTGGAATGACGGGGTGAATACCTGCATTGATAAAATGAACGAGCGTTTCAATGACTAGTGGACGCACACCTGAAAATCCTTTTGTTAATGCATTTGCACGTAATAATAGCATTGCCTTTGAAACGATTTCAGGAAATGGTTCACCAACCCCACATGCATGGGAATGGATTAAATTTAATTGCAGTTCTTCAACATTTTCCGAATCAATATAAACATCACTGAATTTACCAAAACCAGTCGTTATTCCATAAACAACTTTCTTTTCCTTCACAATTCTTTGAACTGCTTCATGACTGCGATTTACTTTCTCCATACTAGCTTTTGCGATTCCGACTTGTTCGCTGTCGAATAATACTTTTTTTACCTCGTTGATCGTTAATGTATTTCCCGTTAATTGAATCATTTGTACGTCCCCCTTGATTAAAATACTACGGTAGTGAATTAAAGAAAAAAGGCTTCATCCCCTTAAGCGGGAACGAAGCCTAAAAAAAATATGTGGATGTCGAAAATTCTTAGCAATTTGCATGAACATGTCGGATCCTCCACGAAGTAATGACCTTAATTATAGATTATGTGCAGTCCCTCTTCTTTGTCAATTAATTTCATCCAAATTTTAACAAGTCATCAAAGTAGTAAGCTACTTCACTAAAGGAACGTCTATTTTAATATAATATAGGAATGAAAATTATGGTATTATTAACTAGTAAAATAATCATACCGCTCATTGGATATAGTAAAAATAAATTGAGGTGAATAAAATGAGTAACCGCCCAACGAAATTTATGAGAGAAACCTTAACAATAAAAACAAGTCATGTGCTCCCACCTGATACAAATCATCACGGAACATTATTTGGTGGTAAATTAATGGCTTACATAGACGACACTGCATCGATTGCAGCTACTAAATTTGCAAGAAATCCTATTGTTACTGCATCAACTGACTCAGTTGATTTTATCAAGCCTATTCGTGTCGGAGATGCCGTTACATTGGAGGCGATGGTCACCCATACAGGACGAAGCTCAATGGAAGTCTTCGTAAAAATCACTTCTGAACATCTACTAACTGGTGAAAAGGCGATTGCCGCTTTATCTTTTCTAACCTTCGTTGCCATAGACGAAAACGGCCGTCCGGTTGAGGTTCCAATCGTTGTCCCCGAAACCGACCAAGAAAAATGGTTAAATGAAACAGCAAAAAGAAGAGCCGAACATCGTAAAATGCGCAAAAAAGAAAGTGAAGAACTTGCGCAATTCTTTTCAGAGTGAATAACAACTAACGCTTGGAATTAAATTTTTCCAAGCGTTTTTTCTGAAGTTATTCTAAATATTCATTCGTTAGATTCGGATTTAGGTACCTTGCCATTCCTGTTTTAATTCTTTTTAAACCGAGCTTCTTATAAAAGCCTTCATTTCCCGTTGTAGAGATTAAATGAACGCAGGACACATCACTTAGTTTCTCAAGTAAATACTGCATAATTTGTTTAGCTATCCCTTGTTTTTGGAAATCCGGATGTACCACAACATCATAAATAGCCGCATTAAACACTCCATCACTCATCGCTCTTCCAAATCCGACAATTCGACCATTTACGGTAACAAAGGCAAGAACATTACTTGCTTCGAACACTTGCTTAATAATCTCTTCTGTATGCTTCGTCCAACCGACAGATGCATATATTTTTTTCATTTCATCAAGATTTACTTTCGAAAAATCATTATGTATTTTCAAATCCATACTGCCCCTCCTTAACTCTAGATAATTTCTACATGCTTACTGCATGCTCCTTCCTAAAATCTGACGATAACATGAATTCATTTCCATTAGAGGAGTTCTTCTACACATGCGTCATTTTAGTAGTGTGCTATAATGGACAAGTTAAAAATTTAAATAAAGAACTTCCATAGATAGTCGGAGGTGGATGTATTGTTATCTCAATCATTTTTACAAATGAATACGATTTTTATTAGTATTTTAATAGAATCATTGCCATTTGTTCTATTAGGTGTCATTATTTCAGGTGTCATTCAAATGTTTATAACTGAAGAAATGATTGCCAAAGTTATTCCAAAAAATCGCTTTTTGGCGGTGCTGTCAGCTACAATTATCGGTGCGTTATTTCCGGCGTGTGAATGCGGAATCGTTCCGATCACGAGACGGTTAATGGCCAAAGGTGTCCCGCTTCATGCAGCAATTGGTTTCATGTTGACCGGACCGATTATTAATCCGATTGTTCTATTTTCGACCTATATTGCTTTTGGAAACAGTTGGAGAATGGTGCTTTATCGAGGCGGTCTATCCTTTGTTGTTGCTCTTATCATCGGATTTATTTTGTCCTATCAATTTAAAGATTCCCAGCTTCGGGATGAGGCACATGATCACCATCATCATGATCATGGACATGGTTTTATTGGGAAAATTAAAGGAACACTCCAACACTCTATTGATGAGTTCTTTTCAGTTGGTAAGTTTTTAATTCTCGGTGCCTTTATTGCTGCCGCGATGCAAACATTTTTAAAAACATCTACTTTAACTGCGATTGGTCATGGTGACTACTCATCAAATATCGTTATGATGGCACTCGCGTATATTCTCTCATTATGTTCAGAGGCAGACGCATTTATCGCCGCATCATTCCAAAGTACATTTTCATTGAATTCATTAGTTGCCTTTCTTGTATTCGGCGCAATGTTTGATATCAAAAACACGTTAATGATGTTAAGTGCATTCAAATCTAAGTTTGTTCTATATTTATTTATCTATGTAAGTATCTTCGTCTTTTTAGGTTCAGTTGTTATAGGATTTTTATAAGTTAGGAGGGGAAAAGATGCTAAGATTTCTCATTTTACTTGGATTTTCGTTTCTTTTTATGCACCTGCACGTAACAGGTTCCATTTCAAAGTACATTAATATGAAGTATTCTTATATCTCCTACATTACGATTTATGTTATGTTTTTCCTTACTTTTGTACAACTCATTATTTATGTAAAAGGGGATAAAAAGACTTCTGAAGATGACTGTGGACATGGTTGTGATCATCACCATGTAAGAAAAGGGTGGAAAGAATATATTTTCTATCCTGTTCTTATTTTCCCGATTATTTCCGTCTTCTTTATTCCAATTGCTACACTTGATTCTAATATTGTAAAAGCAAAAGGCTTCCATTTTGATGTGTATAATGATAAAGACACATCAGCTATCCACCAATTTTTACAGCCTGATTCAAGTATCTACTACGGGCAAGAAGGCTACGATGAGTACATGGATAAAGCGAAGAAAAAATTTGTTAACAATAAGGATAAAGTTGTCCTTGATGATAAAGATTTCCTCATTGGGATGGAAACCATTTATAAGTTTCCTGGTTATTTTGACGACAAAACCATTCAGGTTAAAGGATTTACTTATAATGAAAAAGAACTGGAATCAAATCAAATCTTCTTATTCCGGTTTGGTATCATCCACTGTGTTGCTGACTCCGGCGTATTCGGGATGCTCGTTCAGTTTCCAAAGGATATTCATTTCAAAAATGATGAATGGATCAATGTAGAAGGAAAATTAAGCAATCAATACTATCAGCCATTTAAGAAAACAATCCCTGTTCTAGAAGTAACAAAATGGAATACGATTCCTAAGCCAGAGGATCCATATGTTTATCGTACGTATTAAGGGTAGAGGTTCAAATCGACACTGATTTGAACCTTTTTTATTATAGAATATTGTTATATAAAAAACTCATATTCCGCTCTCTCTATACACGTAAAACCGATCCACCTAATTATTTTGATACATTACAATTTTTAAATTTAGTTAACACACTTTTTTTAAAGATAAAAATCAATCGCCCTTATCCCAGTTGTATCATGGCTTGTCTATAATATTCCTATTTTAAAAAATGTAATATTACGTAATGGAATAAACTGTATTCATAAATACCCTCACAAATACCTTATACTTTATTGAAGTATTATATGTAAGAAGAAAGTCATATGAAAAGGGTTAGGTGAACATATATGTTTTCAGGTACAGAAATAGGGATCGATTTAGGTACTGCAAATATATTAGTCTATAGCAAAAATAAAGGTGTTATTTTAAACGAACCATCTGTCGTGGCAATTAATACTGAAACGAAACGCGTATTAGCTTTTGGTACGGATGCAAAAAACATGATTGGAAAAACTCCGGGAAAAATTGTGGCGATTCGTCCATTAAGAGATGGAGTCATTGCAGATTACGATATTACAACCGAAATGTTAAAATTAATAATGAAAAGAATTGGCAAGCAGCTAGGCTTCGCCGTTCGTAAACCAAGTGTTGTAGTTTGTACGCCATCCGGTGCAACGTCTGTAGAACGTCGCGCCATCCAGGATGCAGTAAAACTTGCCGGAGCAAAAACGGTTCATTTAATCGAGGAGCCGGTTGCTGCTGCGATTGGTGCTGATTTACCGGTGGACGAGCCGGTAGCGAACGTGATTGTCGATATCGGTGGCGGTACAACAGAAGTAGCCATCATCTCCTATGGTGGAGTTGTAACATGCAATACCCTTCGGATCGGCGGGGACAAAATGGATGAGGATATCATTCAATATGTTCGAAAAAACTACAATCTTCTCATCGGAGAACGTACAGCTGAACAATTAAAAATGGAAATTGGCTATGCACTTGTTGATCATGAAGGGATGTCTATGGATGTCCGTGGCCGTGATTTAGTATCAGGACTTCCAAAGACAGTCAGCATCCACTCAAAAGAAATCCAAGGTGCAATTCGTGAATCCCTTCTAAGTATATTAGAAAGTATTCGTGCAACCCTCGAAAACTGTCCTGCTGAACTTAGCGGCGACATCGTTGACCGAGGTGTAATCTTAACTGGAGGCGGTTCTATGCTAAATGGCATTCAAGAATGGTTGAGCAAAGAAATCATTGTTCCTGTTCATTTGGCGCCAAGTCCATTAGAATCTGTTGCCATCGGTACAGGACGCTCTCTGCAGTTTATTAATAAACTGCAAACAGTAGCAAAATAATTCTATGAATCTAGTAACCCATCGCTAATCGTCTTAGCGATGGGTTTTGTTTTGATTATTGATTTTTGAGATTGATTGGGCTGTCTTTAATGGATGCAATTTTGTATTTGCTCTATCTTTATTTATTGATGTAAATAATTCTCGGTTTGATGCTTTTATCTATATCATTGGCTTTCTTTGATCTACATAATTCGCTGTTTCCACCTTTTATCTATATCATTGGCTCTCTTTGATCTACATAATTCGCTGTTTCCACCTTTTATCTATATCATTGGTCTTCTTTGATCTACATAATTCGCTGTTTCCACTTTTTATCTATATCATTGGCTCTCTTTGATCTACATAATTCGCTGTTTCTACTTTTATCTACATCATTCGACCTCTTTGATTTACATAATTCGCTGTTTCCACCTTTTATCTATATCATTCGACCTCTTTGATTTAGATAATTCGCTGTTTCTACCTTTTATCTACATCATTCGACCTCTTTGATTTACTTAACTCGCAATTTCTACCTTCTATACCCATCGCTATATTTATTATAGAAAAGTCCCTTTTCGGACGTCTACCAATATAATAATCTGATCTGGAAATATAATTATCTACCATCCATATCTATTGCATAATCTTTCCGATTCCTATTACAAATTAAATGCACTAACCACCAGTAATTGGTACATACTAAAAGATAAACAAACAAAAAGTGAGTGATTGTTATTTTAGAACACCAAATCGAGGATATGTTTATTTACTCAGGGTATGGGCATCTGTATAATCATTTAAAAACTCCCATTGAAATTTCGGGCATATTATCAAATACAGATCCCGATGTATTAGAAGACTTCTTTGCGGAGTTTGATTTTTTAGAGTATGACCGTCTTCTTTTTGATGAATTCCGGTATTTCTTCTCCATTTACAAAAACATTCGTACACAAGAAAAGGAACAACTAATCGAGTAGTTGTTCCTTTTCGTTCCCATTTTTTATTCTTCTTTATCAGCTGCTGCGAGTTGACCTTTTGTTTCCTTCATTTCATACGTTAATTGATCAATACTCCCGCGAATATTGTGTTTTCCTGATAAGTTTTCAAGTAATTCTTTTACATCAATGCCTGATGATGCTTTTAATGATTCTTGTAAAGTGGACATAAGGTTTGTTGCATAGCCTGTGATTTTATTCGCGCCACCTTCGCTGCCATTGCCGCCTGTATCGACAACCGTAATTTTATCGATGTTTGCTAGCGGACTAGCCACTTGTTTCGCATATTCAGGAAGCATTTTCATAACCATATCGAGTACAGCCGCTTGACCGAACATTTCGAACGCTTCGGCAATTTTTCTCTTTGCTTCCGCTTCGGCAAGACCTTTTAAGCGGATGATTTCTGCTTCAGATTCCCCTTGGGCTCTTTGAGCATCCGCTTTAGCAAGACCGTCCACGCGGACTCTTTCCGCTTCGGCTTTAGCCATTGCTTCAATTCGATATTTATTCGCATCTGCTGAAGCAATTTCTTTCGCTTTATTCGCAACCGCTGCTTGTTCAACAGCATAACGATCGGCATCTGCTTTTTTCTTAACCTCTGAATCGTATTGACGTTCACGACGAAGTATTTCCTTTTCTTCCAATTCAATTTGCTTTTGACGCTCGATGATTTTGATTTGCATTTCTTGTTCGGTTACATCCTGTTTCGCGCGCGCCGTTTCTAAATCATATGCTTGGTCGGCTTTCGCCCTTGCAATATCTTGTTCACGGCGGAATTCAGCAATTTTTAGCTGATTAACTTTTTCTGCTTCTGCTATTTCGGTTGCACGCTCAAGTTCTGCTTTTTGAGCATCCTTAGCAGCTTCTGCCCGCTTAATTCTTGTTTCTTTATCGGCTTCAGCTGTTGCGATATCGGCATCACGTTTCACTTGCGCGATTCTTGGCTTCCCTAAAGAATCTAAGTAGCCATTTTTGTCACGAACTTCTTTAATCGTGAATGAGACGATGATTAACCCCATTTTAGCTAAATCTTGTGATGCAACACGTTGTACCTCTTGTGAAAATTTATCACGATTTTTATAAATTTCTTCTACCGTCATGGAACCTAAGATGGATCGGAGATGACCTTCCAATACTTCTTTCGCTTCGTTCTCACGGTCTTGTTTTGTTTTTCCTAAAAATTGTTCTGCAGCTGTCGCTATTTCACCGATGGATCCGCCAATTTTGATAATTGCCGTACCATCAGCCATGACTGGAACACCTTGCTCCGTATACACTTCAGGCGTTGTTACTTCAAGTTTACTAGATAGTAAGCTTAATGGTTGTGCCTGTTGGAATACCGGAAGCACAAATGTACCTCCACCACGAATAATCTTTATTTTGTTTCCTGATTCATCTGTATGGACGTTGCGTCCACCTAAATAGCTTCCTGTTACGATTAATGCTTCGTCGGGACCCGCTGTTCGATATTTTGTAATGAATACACCAATTAATGCAATAATTAAAAATGCAACGATCCCAATGATAACCCATAGTCCTACACCTTCAAGCATAGCTTCTCCCCCTAACAAAAATTATATAGTTTCTATTTTTTCAAGGTCTTCATTATATAGTCGATTATTTTCATACGGGACGACATAAAGAACACCATCTTTTACCTCAATGATTAACACTTGTTTGCCTTCTTCAATTGAATGATTTTCGTAGCTTGCGGCAGGTTTAGAAATCATTCCACTTTTACTATCAATGACAATTTCACCATATCCGTCTTGTGGAATCGATATGATTAATTTCCCTACCCGTCCCTTTAAAGAATCCTCCGTATAGCTAAGTGATTCTTCTGCAGAGGATAGCGGTATAAGGACAAACACATTTAAAAGTGTGACAAGTATGATCGCAATAATTGCTGAAATGGCCATAATAAGAATGCTGGATAATGAGGTTACCCGCTCAAAAATATAGCCGGATGCGGAAAAAAAGGTGATAAAAGATAAAACTAATGTTGGATGTAAATAACCGAGTGCCTCTCCGATCCCATGGAAAATATCCCCAAATAGGATATAAAGAATCGTAAGACTCCCTGCAACAATTAGGAGAACTAAATAAACCGTTTCAATCGATGTTCCGAAAATGGTCATTCGCACCAAATCCTTTACGTGTTATAGTGAAAATGATGAATGATGATCACACCTTTCAATTTTTCTTTATGATTTATTTACGGATAAAACGTTAAGAAGGTTTCAAAAATATTTCAAAAAGTTTACGTGTGTTTTTCTAATGGAGAAATGTATGTAGATAAAACTTTTCGATGCAGAGATCATCCCTGCATCGATATATATCTATTGTATCATAATTTAGACTAGGACAAATATTCTATTTTATTTAAACCAGACTTTGATTGTTTCTTTCGAATGCAACCTACTAATACATATACAAATGGTGTGGCAACAATGGATGCGATAAATTTAAATACGTATTGTGTAAAGACGAGCATGATTAATGCAGCAACAGGCATTGTGCCAAAAAAGGCGATTGAAATAAAAATCGCTGTATCCACTAATTGACTAAGCATAGTCGATGCATTGTTTCGGAGCCAAAGCTTTTTCACTCCATGTCTTTCTTTCAGTTTATTAAAAACATATACATCCAAATTCTGACTAACAGCGTACGAAACTAGACTCGCGATAATGACTCGAAAGCTGCCACTTAAAATCGTTTGATATTCTGATTGATGCTCGAAAAATGGTGCTGATGGCAAATAAATCGTAATCGTAATAAAAATAATGGCCAGCATTTGGGTCATTAAGCCTGCTTTTACCGTTTTACGTCCCGCATCCTTTCCATACACTTCAACAATCGTATCCACAATCGGATACGTAAAAATGTAAATGATGACGGCAGCGGGCAACACTGCCCAATCACCGATACTAAATAATTTTACCGCGACAATATTGGATAAAATTAATAAACCTACAAATATTCCATTTAAATATAACAGCATAGTCGATTGATTCCTTTCTTAGCGATTATCTACTTTTTCAGGATACATATCATGGTTCATCAGACGATATGCAGCCATATCCTCATATTTGGTTCCCGGTCTCCCGTAATTGCAATACGGATCAATCGATATCCCGCCACGCGGTGTAAATTTTCCCCACACTTCAATATATCGCGGGTCTAATAATTTAATTAGGTCATTCATGATGATGTTCACGCAATCCTCATGAAAATCTCCATGATTTCGAAAACTGAACAAATATAGTTTTAAAGATTTGCTTTCTACGATTTTTTTATCAGGGATGTAGCTGATATACATAGTTGCATAGTCAGGTTGGTTTGTGATTGGGCATAGTGAAGAGAACTCCGGACAATTAAATTTCACAAAATAATCACGGTCCACATGCAAGTTATCAACTGATTCCAATACTTGTGGTGCATAATCAAATGCATACTTCGTCCCTTGATTCCCTAATAATGTTAATTCATCTAGTCCTTCTTCTTTTTTTCTTCCAGACATAAAAAAACCTCCTTTAAATGTTTCGTACATTTAAGAGAGGTTCACTTTTTTCATAGCTACTATAATAAATGGTCAAAAAGAAAAGCCATATCCTGATATGGACATGGCTTTAAATGACATGAATCCATAGTTTTTTATAGAGGGTTTCAGCTATGAACCTCTCCCGTATGTACGGGTATGAATTTGTACAAATTTTAGCATATAAAAAATGGTCATTTCCGTCAATAGGCAAATTATTTAGAATCTAGTGCCTGCCCTAAGTCTTCAATGAGATCCTCGATATCTTCAATACCTACTGATATTCTTATTAATCCATCCTCAATTCCAAGTTCTAAACGACGCTCCCGTGGAATTGACGCATGTGTCATTAGTGATGGGATTGAAATAAGACTTTCAACCGCACCGAGACTTTCAGCTAACGTAAAATATTTCACATTCTTTAACACAGATAAAGCTTTTTCTTGGTTTACTACAGTAAATGAAATCATTCCACCGAAACCATCTGCTTGTGTGCGATGAATATCGTGTCCAGGATGTTCAGCTAATCCCGGGAAGAAGACTTTTTCTACCTTGGAATGCTCTTGCAGAAATTTCACGACATCTAACGTGTTTTTCTCGATTTCCTCCATGCGGATGCCTAGTGTTTTAATCCCACGAATCAATAACCAACTATCTTGTGGTCCGAGAATACCACCAGTTGAATTTTGGATAAAATGAACATCCTCACCCAATTGTTCATCATTAACGACGACTAGGCCAGCAACAACATCACTATGGCCGCCAAGATATTTTGTAGCACTATGAAGGACAATATCTGCACCTAAGTCCAATGGATTTTGCCAGTAAGGGGTGCTAAAGGTATTATCGACAATGAGTTTTAGTCCTTTGTCTTTTGCAATCCCGCTTATTGCACGAATATCAGTAATTTTTAACAAAGGATTTGTCGGTGTTTCGACGTATATAGCTTTCGTATTAGGTCGGACGGCATTTTTTACTGCATCTAAATCACTTGTGTCTACAAACGTCACTTCAAGATTGAAACGGTTTAAAACCTTTGTCATCACACGGAACGTCCCACCGTACACATCATCCGTTGCAATAATATGATCGCCTGATGAGAATAAATTCATCACAGCCGTTATCGCGGCCATCCCAGATCCGAACGCAAAGCCACGGGTACCATTTTCAATATCGGCAATCAATTTTTCCAATGATTCACGAGTTGGATTTCCCGTTCTTGAATATTCATATTTAAAATTACCTACTCCCTCTTGTTTGTACGTACTGACTTGATAGATAGGGGTCGAAACAGCTCCTGTATATGGATCACGGCTAATGCCGCCATGAATAAATTTTGTTTTCTTCTTCATCTTTTTTCTCACCTTTCATTGAATTGATATATCCCGCTACTTATATATCGCTCACTGCTATCGGGAAAAATGGTCACGATATTCGTTCCAGGTTTTGCTTGCCTCGCTTCTCTTAAGCATGCTTCTAAAGCAGCTCCTGAAGAACTTCCGACTAAAAGCCCCTCTTTTCGTGCAATCTCTGCTAAGCGAAAAAACGCATCCTCATCTGAGATCGTGTGAATCTCATCGAAATATTCCCGATCAATAAATGGCGGCAAAAATTCCATTCCTATCCCTTCTGTCCGATGCGAACCAGACTCCCCGCCATTTAAAATGGAACCTTCTGGCTCAACGATTACCGTTTTGATCTGTGGAAGCTTTTCTTTTAAAAAGCGGGAAGTTCCCATAAACGTTCCACCAGAACCCGCCCCCGCAACAAACACATCTATCTTTCCATCAAGAGCTTCGTAGATCTCTGGTCCTAAACTTTCATAATACGTATCTGGATTAGCGGAATTTTGAAATTGTCCTGGGTAATATGAATTAGGAATTTCTATTAAAAGCTCCTTCGCCTTCTCAATGGCACCTTGCATGCCCATATCCGTAGGTGTATTTACGACTGTTGCACCAAGTGCCCGCATAAGTGTTTGCTTTTCGATACTAAATTTTTGAGGTGTCACGAAAACCGCCTTTACCCCGAACTTGATAGCAGCCATCGCAAGGCCGACCCCCGTGTTACCAGCTGTCGGCTCAATAATGGTTCCACCCTTCTGCAGCTTCCCTTCATCTAATGCTCGTTTCAATAAATATTGACCTAAGCGATCTTTGACACTGCCTCCTGGATTAAAATATTCCAGCTTTGCAAATAAACGAACATTTTTCGGAAGTGAATAAGAAGTAATTTCAACTAACGGTGTATTTCCAATCAATTCACTGATATGCTTTGCATATTTCATTGCCTATCCCTCTTTTAGCCAATCATTCATTTTATTTAAGCTTTAGGTGCAATTACTGAATCTATTATTCTACTTTTTCGCCATTTATTAACCAGACAAATGGATTTAATTTCGTGAATGAGACGGAAAAGCCATTTTGATTAAAAATATCCTGTAAAACTGAAATTGTTGTATAGTACTCTCTTTCTAAATCTTCCGCCAATCGAAGGAAGTTTTTTCGCTTTGCATCTTGAATCATTTCCATCTTGGCATTCAAAGTTGCAAATACGGTATCGGCAAAAACAATTCTCCCACCATTATTTAACAACGTACTATATTTTTTAATCGCTTTCGCTTTCTCCTCATCTGTTAAGTGATGGAAAGCGTAAGTACTCACAAAAGTATCGATAGACTCTGATATCTTTGGAAATTCTAAAAAATCCCCATCCAAAATTTTTACGTATGGTATCTTTTTGCGAGCGATCTTTCGCATCCCTTCAGAAGGCTCCATACCATATACATTTAATCCTCTATTTAATAACTTCGCCGTTAAGTTTCCTGTTCCCACACCGAACTCAACAACGGTTCCGGAAGCATGTTCGGCGACTTTCGTTAATATTTCATCATAATGGATAAACACATCTTCATATTCCGGATCATTTCCGGAAACTGTATTGTCATAAGAAAGGGACCATTCATCAAAAAGCTCATTAAATTCTCTGCCCAAACTTAATTCCCTCATTTCCTATAAAATAACTATGAATTAACTTTAGCACGGAATAGGTGAAAGTGCAATTACTTGGATAAAAAATGGGCAATCATCCATAATGGGGGTCGTTTTCACTGGAATGGGATTATTACTATTTAAAAAGATTTTTTCAAAAGAGAGGGTAAAAAATGCCGGGGACATTGTCTCTCATCCTTTTCGGAGTACTATGAAAAGTCTATCAATTGATGTTTGTGAGCTCCAAGCTGACAAAATATAAGTCATTGGACATCACAAATGCGGAATGAGTGTAGAACATAACATTAAAATAATTAAAAAACATCCTTTATTATCAGATGATATTCCAGTGCAAGGTCTAGTTATCGATCCGGAAACAGGAAAATTAGATCTTGTTGTTGATGGATATAATAACTAACTAACCATTCCCTGCCTTGTGCAGGGAAATTTCCTTTTACTACTTATCTTTAAATACAATTCCTTGCAAAATATATTCAAAATAATGTTTAATGTTGGATTTCCGCTTTTTGATTATTTGAAACATATGCAGGAGCTCGAGTAATTGTGTGCGGCTTAGATGAGTAACCAAAACATTTATGATTGTTTCAGTATTCACCTCGAATAATTCTCCATCTTTTGTTCTAATCTTTAATCCCGATAATGGAGTAATATACATTTTTAACAAACCTTTTAATTGATTTAAACTAATTCGGACACTCGTATAATCCGTCGATGTATCCGTGTTAATCGAGGGTTTTTCCATTATAATCCTCCATTCTTAATAATGTTAAATAAGAATAGAAATAAAAAAACTATTCCTAAATAAGAAATAGCCAATAAAAATCTTTTCATGACTATTCGGTGGCTCGGCGATCATCATTCCTTAGAACCTTAGACCCGTAGCTTTGCGTCCCTAACTTTCGCAAGGTTTGCCATTATCGTAGTGTTGATATTTTGAAATTTTTAATACTATTCATTTTATTACTGTCCATAAATTTTATCAACAAATATTCATATTTTTCGACATTTATACATATTTCTGTCGAAAATTATTTGATAATTTTCAATTTTTAAGACAGTTATATTACTATATACTTATATTAAAACACTGGACGAGGGACCTATCCATGAAAAAAACTGCACAAATTGTGTTAATTTCTGTTTCAATCCTATTTTCCACTGGACAAGCTGTTATTACCCAGCATTTTCAATTTAGTGACATGATTGACGCTGTTATTGCGACTGTTATTGCCTGGTTTGTTGGTTGGCAGTATGATAAACTACAATACTTTGCAACACAAAAAAGAGAAAATGAAGCTTGTTACCGAAAATTAATTGATTGGTTGCCAAATCCGCTTTTCATTCATGACAATGAAATAATTATCTACGCAAATGAAGCGGCAATTTCAATGTTGAAAGCTACATCAAAACGTCAAATCATTTCTAAATCCATATACGATTTTATTGATAAGGAATATATTGATAGAGTAATTGAAAGGGTGCACCAAGTTAAGAAGAATGGGATGCCTCTTCCTAATATTGAACACAAATTGATTCGATTTGATGGGCAAACGATATTTTTTGATGCAACATCAGTATTATTGCGATATGAAGGAAAAGATGTCATTTTATCTATTGGTAAAGATGTAACCGATCAAAAAAAGCAAACCGATTCTCTCCTTCAAAAGTCGGAAAAACTAGCCATTGTCGGTCAAATGGCTGCTGGAATTGCACACGAAATTCGTAATCCACTTACCTCTATAAAAGGGTTCATTCAATTATTCCGTTCAAATACTTATCAAAAGGAGTATTATGACCTTGTACTAACTGAACTGGATCGAATTAATATTATTTTAGGTGAATTCCTTGTCCTGGCCAAACCTTCTGTAGTCGTATTTAAAGAAAATGATGTAAGAACATTAATCGAAGATGTTGTTACATTAATCAATACACAATCAATATTAAATAATGTTCAAATAAACGTTGATATGAATGAAAGTATACCCCGAATTTCTTGCGAAGAAACCCAACTAAAACAAGTCTTAATCAATATCTTAAAAAATGCCATCGAGGCAATGCCGAATGGTGGATTGATTGAAATCAAGGTCCAGGAAAAGCAAAAAGGGAAGCTCTCAATTTGTATTATTGATCAAGGAATCGGCATTCCTAAAGATCGTATTTCTACATTAGGGGAGCCGTTTTACACTACGAAGGAAAAAGGGACAGGGCTAGGACTTATGACATGCTATAGAATCATCGAAAGCCATAACGGAACCTTTCATATATCAAGTGAACTAAATAAAGGGACGACCGTGGAGATTACAATACCAACAATCAACCAGCCATATATACCGATAATGATTCAATAAGCGAAACAACTTATACTGTTGCTTTGCTTTTCTTTTGCATATATAAAAATAAATTAGCAATCCATTTCGACAACAAGAGTACAATTATATACCCTAAAAACAAATGAAAATAATTCATTCCTTTCATTAGAACAAGAAGATCCATTGCAACAAATATCGGTTTAATAATAAAAGATAAAATTAAACTAAGTCCTATGGAGCAAAGATAATAATTTTTCTTTTCGTTAATCGACCATTGGTAAACAAGCATAAATAACACCGGGATAAGAGCAGCATCTAAACCGAAACTTACAGGTATAAACGGAATCGCTTGAAACGGATATACCCATAATGAATTCCTAACACCAATTGTATCAATATAAGTGAACCAAACATGTACATTAAAACCATAAAATCCAATTTGAAGTGCCTTTTTTCGATCGATTAAAATGAATACACAGATTAACGGTACGACAAGCATAGCCATATGTAACCAAAATTGCCATGTATGGAAGTCTGAAAATCGATGCCAGTACTCCATAAACGTGTGGACTGCATGTTCCTGGGCATTTTCTACTTTTTCTAAGGATAGTCTTTGTTCCCCAGTCAATTTCCCCATCTCCTTTTTTAATGATTTGGGTAAGTGACCATTAGTTTTACACCTATAGGAAAGATTATTCAAAATTGTATTTGAGAAACGATTAAAAGCCCTAGAATAGGGCTTTTTATTCGTTATTGATAAAACTGAATCTGTTTCGCCAGATCTATTAAAGGTTTTTCATCTATTATCGGTTGTTGGTTATAAGCATATTGGATAGTATACATAAACTGTTTAGTTACAATAAAGACTTGTGGGGATGTTTTCTCCGTGTTTTCCCATAATACGGCATGTTTATTGGAAATCTTCATTTCTTTATATCCCGATTCTTTGTTCGTTAGCTCTTTTATAATCTCATTAATTTCCTCGTCATTTGGCAGTACTCTAACTAATAAGGAATTCCCTTTATTTTTATACGGATAATCGACCATGACATCTTGTAAATTAGTAGAATTCGCCATAGAAGCATATCCAGTAATATTTGGCAGTACCTTTCGGATATCAACAGGGATTGTAGCTTCGTCTGAAATAATAAATGAGGTCCGATCATTCATTGTAAATGTATTGCCTTTCACTTCTCCGTTAGCGGGAAAAAGAGGGAAATCTATATTACCTTTAGATGCACCATGTACATTATGTACATTTTGATTATGTGGAGCTGCGCTTTGAATATCGTTACTATTATCCATTACGATGTTATACCCAAAAATAATAAATGCAAGAAGGGCTGCAACTACTGTCGATGAATAAACAAAGACCTTTTGGGTTTTTGAGCGCATATTTCTTCTAGTTAAATCTGCTGCGATTTTTTTCCGCATTTTCCTCTTTCGATCGATATTCCAACTAATTTCTGAATCCAATCTTTCCAGTGATGTATCATATATACTTTCATCAAACTGTTTTTTCATTTAAGAAAACCTCCTTTAGCATTTGTTTTTCCAATGCGGGAACGGCTCGGAATAACGTTGATTTCACTTTGCTCTCCGACCAATTTAAAATCTTAGAAGTTTCTTCAATGGAGAATCCTTTAATCTTTCGTAAAATAATCACCTCTCGGTAGGATGTCTTAATTTCACCTAATGCTTTAACCAGTTCTTGGGACGTTTCTTTTATCTGTACAATCTCCTCAGGTGATGGCTGCTTATCTTTTTTCGAGTTAAACACATCTTTAAACAGCATAATCGGCTTTCGTTTTCTCAAATCATCTAAGGTGACATTTCGTGCAATCGTGAATAGCCATGTTTTTGGGCTTGCATCTTGTTTAAACGTTTGATGTTTTGTATAGGCCTTCATAAAAGTTTCATGGGTTAGATCTTCAGCAAGTTGATAATCTTTTACCATGAGGAGAATATATTTAAAAATCGCATCACTATACCTCTCATACCATTCTTCAATTTCCATCTGTTTTGCATCAGGCAACTCAGGTCCCCCCCATCTTTTTAAAATTCTATATTTAGACGGAAATCCTTTTAAAAAGTTTTAAAAAATCTTAAAGTTTTCTAGTAGATATGGCTGGATCCGGACATAGGCACTTTTCATAATAAAGTTATCCGTATTGTGTAAAATTTACCATTCCCTAAAAATAAAAAAAACCACATTAAACGCATGCGGGACTTCCTACCATTCTCAATTATACGGAATAACTTTTTATACGTTCATTCCATGTTTTTTCACTAATAAAATAGCAGTATATATAAGTTTGTACAATATGGAATTATAAGTTAGTATACATTTAGACAAGTAGTACAATTTTAAATTCAGGTGATAAAAATGAAAAGTCGAAAACAGCATGTTATGACTGTTGCCCATCAATTATTTATTCATAAAGGGTTTCAAGCAACCTCTATTCAAGATATTTTAGAAGGAAGCAGTATTTCAAAAGGTACATTCTATAATTATTTTCCTTCGAAAAATGAACTTTTACTCGCGATTTTCGCGGATTCGTATAATGAACTTGAAAAAAAGAGAGAAAAATTATTAATTGGACAAAATCGGTCGGATATTGAAATTTTTATTAAACAAATTGAATTATAAATGGAAACGAATAAACCTGATAAACTGTATTCTCTTTTTGAAGAGGTGACTGTTTCTAAAGACGAAGATTTGAAGCAATTTTTTAAACGTACACAATATGACAATCTCATTTGGATGAATGAACGGTTAATTGATATTTTTGGGGAAGACAAAAAACCATATTTATTAGATTGTGCCGTCATGTTTACTGGGATTCTTCATCATAATTTTCATTATAATTATTTGGCGAAATTTTATTCTAATGCTTCTCCCTTACAGGTTATTCGCTACAGTGTAGAACGGTTGAAGAAAATCGTAGAAGATGTTTCAAATTCACATGCACAATTATTAGACCCCGACATTATTGAACAATGGCTTCCAGGGTTTTCGGAGAAAAAAAGAGGATATAAGGAGCGTGTCCATCAGCAGATCAAATATTTAAAAGAATTGTTGGAAATGATTGAGGATAATGAAAAAAGAAGTAAGTATAAAGAATCGCTAGACTTCATTCAAGAAGAGTTATTTATATCAAGGAAACCGAAGATTTTCTTAATTGAAAGCATACTTTTTATGATGAAAGACTATCCTTCAAAGCATTGGAAAGAAGAGATTGAAAAACTTGGCCAAATTGTTCAAGAGTACGTAAAAGAATTGTAATCATTTGTGACAATTTTGTTTCTCATTAATTTTTCATCTTCCTTTCATTCAGATGTAGGAAAATTATTTTATGATGTATTTACCAAGGACAAGCAATGCTTAATCCTTTAAATCTAGACTCTCCCCCCCTAAGAAAGTCTAGTGAACCTCCTTTTTTATATACCCGGTCTTTATTAAGACCGGGATTTTGTTTTATTAAAGGGGTTTAAGGGCTAAAATGAACCGTTCCTTTCCGCTGCAGGAGTCAAACTCCTTCCGCTCCAATCCACTCTGTGCTTTGTTAGAAACTCAATCCATTAAAAGGACTCGCGTATACTGCGGATGATTTTGTCAATGTCATTTCCTATACTAGATTCGACTGCTGCTATATAGGCTCCTTCTACTAATGGAATATTTTCTGCTATTTTTATATTTTTATAGCCTGTTAGTTCATTAGCAAGTTCTGCGTTCATCATGGCACTACCAAGGTCATATAGGAGTATGACCCCTTTTTCATTATGGACTTGCTCGATTGCTTTTACTATTTTTTCAATACTCGTACCTATTTCATTTTCGTCCGTTCCTCCGGCTGTACCAATTGGGACATTATTCACAACCTGTGCAAGAATATCTTTAATGCCCTCAACAATTTTTGAACTGTGTGAGATAAGGACAATACCAACATTATTCATTTTTATCTCCTTCTGTTATGACCTCTGCAAGTGATTGAAATAGATAATAAGAGGATGCTGAACCGGGATCAATATGTCCAATTGAACGCTCTTTTAGATAAGCCGCACGCCCTTTTTTCGCCAGTCTTTGTTTCGTTGCTTCCATTGCGAGTTTAGCTGAATGATCGATAACATCCCAATCAACATCATCGTTTTCCTGAAGGATTCTTAAAATAGGCATCCACACATCGAGGAGCGTTTTATCCCCTTCACTTGCTTTCCCGCGATGAATGATCCCTTTTATCGCATCGTCAAGGGCTCTTGTGAATTCAGCTTGACTAATTGATTCCTTTCCTTTTACGGCCATTGACATTTTTAAAAACGCCGTTCCAAAAATTGGACCTGAGGCGCCGCCAACTTTTGACATTAACGTCATTGCTACATCTTTGAAACAATCAGAAACCGTTTCATAATGGCTACTAGAAAGCTTCTTCACGACTTCTTGAAACCCTCTGGCCATATTGATTCCATGGTCACCGTCACCAATTGCTTGATCCAAAGAGGTTAAATACGTTTTATTGGTTTGAATTTTTTCATTAGCCTTTATAATCCATTTCAACGTTTTATCGACAGTGAGATTCATCAGGACACATCCTTTATTTATTTGCGGAATGCAGGTGCCAATGATTCAGCATCTAATAATTGTTTAAGTTCCTCGTCGAGTTTTAAAAGCGTAACTGAGCAACCAGCCATCTCCAATGAAGTCATATATTCACCTACAAACGTTTCGTACACTTTGATTCCTTTACTGGATAAAATTTGATGAACTTTGCCATTTACGATGTATAGTTCCATTTCTGGTGTTGAACCTAAACCATTTATCATTACTGCCACTTCATCCCCATGATTTAATTGCATATCCTCCAATATTTTGTTCGTCAACTCTTCAGCAATTTCGTTTGCACTAGCTATTTCCTTTTTCTCCGTTCCCGGTTCCCCATGAATCCCCATGCCTATTTCCATTTCATTTTCCTTTAATTCGAAGCTTGGTGTTCCTGCAGCTGGAACTGTGCAAGGACTTAATGCCATCCCCATCGATCGAACATTATTTACTACTTTATCGGCAATTGCTTGTACTTCCTGTAATGTCGCACCTGACTCTGCTTTTGCACCAGCGATTTTATGAACGAATACAGTTCCCGCAATTCCCCTGCGTCCGGTTGTAAATGAACTATCCTCTACCGCGACATCATCATTAACAATTACCTGTGCTACTTGGATCCCATCAGCTTCTGCCAGCTCTGCTGCCATTTCAAAATTCAACACATCGCCCGTGTAGTTTTTAATCACCATAAATACCCCAGCACCACCGTCTACTGCTTTAATCGCCTCATATACTTGATCAGGTGTTGGCGATGTAAACACTTCACCAGCGATTGCAGCATCAAGCATCCCCTTCCCAATATACCCGGCATGGGCCGGTTCATGACCGCTGCCACCCCCACTAATAATCGCCACTTTATTCGGTATCGGTGCATTTTTCCTCGCAATAACCGTCGTTCCCTCCACCAGCTTCAACTGATTCGGAAACGCCGCAATCAACCCATCCAACATATCCTGCACAACCTCATTCGCCTCATTAATAATCTTCTTCATTTCCCCACTCCTTCGGTGCCTGGCACCATTTATACATTTTTTGAATAATAATGCATCTTTTTTGTATGGTGAATTGGCTTTGTTTTATTAAAATGACCGCATAGCATCGAGGATTTGTGTGGAATCTTTGATGTGTGCGGTCGTTTTTTTCTAGATGTAATGGTGAGTGCTATGATGTTATTTAGCTAGTGTACGTTTTTGTGTGCTTGTTTAAAAGGTAAGAAAATAAAAACTTTATAGGATTAATTTTCCTAATTAATATCTGCTTTGTCTAGCTCCAGCGCCTATCGACTAGAAAACTTCAGGACTTCTCCCTACGATAAGTCAACATCGATTCGCCTTTCAGGCTCATCGTGTTTCCTTTATCTCAGTCAAAGTCCTTCCAGTTTTTACGTCGATGAGCAAGTCGCTTGCGCTTTTCTTATTTGAAGGCTCTTGTTGCTGCCACTGCTTTTTGCCAGCCGTCATACAACTGAGCACTTGTTTCTTCATTTAATTGGTTAGTAAATGTACGGTCAATTTTCCATTGCTTCGCAATTTCCTCTTTGTCTTGCCAGTATCCTACCGCAAGGCCTGCTAGATAGGCAGCTCCGAGAGCAGTTGTTTCACTAACAACCGGACGGTCAACGGGCACACCGAGAATATCACTTTGGAACTGCATGAGGAAATTGTTCTTTACCGCCCCTCCATCCACACGTAACGTTTTCAAGTCAATACCGGAGTCTGAAATCATCGCATCTAAAACATCTTTTGTTTGATAGGCTAATGATTCTAATGTGGCACGGATAAAGTGTTCTTTCGTTGTTCCGCGTGTAAGACCAAATACCGCTCCTCGGGCATCACTATCCCAATATGGAGTTCCTAATCCGACAAAAGCTGGGACCATATATACACCATCAGTCGATTCAACCTTTGACGCATACTCTTCACTGTCAGGTGCGTTTTCGAACATTTTCAGCCCATCCCGCAGCCATTGAATGGCCGATCCCGCAACAAAAATACTCCCTTCCAAAGCGTATTCAACTTTTCCATCCACACCCCAGGCAAGTGTCGTTAATAACCCATTCTCCGATTTAACTCCTTTTTCACCCGTGTTCATAAGCATGAAACAGCCAGTTCCATACGTGTTCTTCGCCATTCCCGTTTCAAAACAAGCCTGCCCAAATAAAGCTGCTTGCTGGTCGCCGGCAATTCCCGCAATCGGTATTTCATGTCCAAAGAAGTGGTAAGAAGCTGTTTTCCCGTAAATTTCCGACGAAGGTCGTACTTCTGGAAGCATGCTTTTTGGAACGTCAAGGATTTCTAATAATTCGTCATCCCATTTTAAATCGTAAATATTATACATCAGTGTTCTAGATGCATTGGAATAGTCTGTTACATGTTTCTTCCCGCCTGAAAGCTTATACACAAGCCACGTATCAATCGTACCAAACAACAGCTCACCTTTTTCAGCTCTCTCCCTTGCCCCTTCAACATGATCAAGTATCCATTTTACTTTTGTACCGGAGAAATAGGCGTCAATAAGTAGCCCGGTTTTGTCCCTAAATAAATCATTGTAACCCTTTTCGCGGAGCTCCTTGCAAATATCATCCGTTTGTCTTGATTGCCATACAATTGCCTTGTACACAGGCTTACCAGTATGTTTATCCCATACAACCGCTGTTTCCCGCTGATTTGTAATCCCAATTCCTGCAACTTGATCAGGTTCAATATCGGCCTTTCTTATCACCTCTGCAATACAAGCAAGTACCGATGTCCAAATTTCATTCGCATCATGCTCAACCCAACCCGGTTTCGGAAAAAATTGTTCAAACTCTCTTTGTGCGGTTTCAACAATTTCACCTTCATGGTTAAAAAGAATCGCTCTTGAACTCGTCGTCCCTTGATCTAATGCTAAAATATATTGACTCATCGCTATTCCCCCTATACGGCTTCTTCAGAAGCGTGTCTTTTTTTCAATTCACTATTAAGAGCAGCAAGTAAAACGACAATAACTACGATACTGACAATCCAAAATGCTACTGAATAATCCCCTTTAAAAATCGCTTTATAAAATAATGCCCCATACGTTCCGCCTAATAATGGACCGACAATCGGAATCCATGAATATCCCCAATCGGAGCTCCCCTTTCCAATGATTGGCAGCAATGCATGAGCAATTCTTGGACCTAAGTCACGTGCAGGATTAATTGCATAACCTGTTGTTGCCCCTAATGATAAACCAATCGCAGTAATTAATAAACCGACAATCGCAGGATTTAATCCTTCCGTAAATTCATTTGCTCCAATAAATAATAAACCCATAATAAGGACAAATGTACCAATCATTTCACTCACTAGGTTCGAGAATGTACTGCGAATTGCAGGGCCAGTTGAGAATACGGCTAACTTATCACCAGGATCCTTCGTCGCTCTCCAATGTGGCAAGTATTGAAAAAAGACAATGACACCACCAAGAAATCCTCCAAGTACTTGGGCTGTCATATAAAGTGGAACCTTTTCCCATGGAAATTCACCTATCGCCGCGAAACCAAGTGTAACGGCGGGATTTAGATGCGCTCCTGATATGCTTCCAACTGCATAGACTCCCATAGTTACCGCCAAACCCCAGCCGATCGTAATGACAATCCACCCTGCACCTTCCGCTTTTGTCTTTTTGAGGACTACTCCGCCTACCACACCACCACCAAAAATAATTAGAATCATTGTTCCAATCATTTCAGCAAGAAATTCGGACATACTCCTTCCCCCCTAAAAATTAATTTATAAACGCTTACAAAAGAAGTTAAAATGACGACAAAAAGACCCACATTAACAAAAATCATATTTATCGTTTGATAAATATCATTTCGTAAACGTGGATCTCCAGTTTCTCCATCACATTTTAACTTGTAGTTACAGAATAATCTGAATTCACAACAATGTCAATCCGTTTTTTATAAAATATATTTTACAATTCCCACAAATGGACGAAAGAAGTAGTAATGGCTTTCGCCCCCTTATTTAGCGCATTTTCAACATCCTGTTTTGTTCGGATTAAACCGCCAGCAATAATTGGAATCCCCGTCTTTTCATGAACCTCTTCTAAAATTTCCGGGACGACACCAGGCAATATTTCAATATAATCCGGTTTCAATGTATTAATGATTTTAATATTATGTTCAAGCGCTTGACTATCTAAGGCGAATAATCGTTGAATCGAAGTTACTTTATTTTTTTTTGCATGTGAAATGACATTGGACCTCGTAGATATTAACCCATCGACTTTAATATCCCTTAGCAGAAATTCAATGCCAAACTCATCTGATTTAAGTCCTTGAATTAAATCTGCGTGTACCAGCACCTGCTTATCCATTTTTTGCGCATATTTCACCGCATGCCGAAGAAGTGAAAGTCGAGTTTCTAGGAGAATAATATATTTTTGTTTACTGTTAAGAATCCGATCAAAATCCTTCATGTTTCTTACAGCTGGAATTACTCCTTGTAAGTTAATCATACATACTCACCTCTCTTCTACTATCATTAAATAATTATGCGTAGATAAGTAGAATAGACGAGCTAGAATAAAATTATTTTCCCCCCTCCTTACTTGTTCTATTTTTTTCGTCCATGCGTATACATTTGACTGAACGACAAAAAAAAGAAAAACGTTTACTGTTAGGGGGAGGATTTAGATATGTCAGGTAATAAAGCAGTTGTGTATAATGGGGTCGGAAAAGTAGCAGTAAAAGACATCGGTTATCCTGATTTAGTTTTACGGGATGGTCCAGGGGTCAATCCGCTAAATGTCGGACGTAAATGTGAGCATGGTGTCGTATTGAAAGTTGTCACCACAAATATTTGTGGAAGTGACCAACACATGGTACGTGGACGTACTACAGCACCGGAAGGATTGGTTCTTGGGCATGAAATTACCGGTGAAGTCATCGAAGTCGGACGGGATGTCGAATTTATTAAAAAGGGTGATCTCGTTTCCGTCCCGTTTAATATTGCATGCGGCCGCTGTCAAATGTGTAAAGAACAAAAAACCCATGTATGTTTAAATGTAAACCCAGATCGACCTGGCTCTGCTTATGGTTATGTCGATATGGGCGGATGGGTTGGCGGTCAATCAGAATATGTCATGGTTCCTTATGCAGATTTCCAATTACTGAAGTTTCCTGATAAGGAACAGGCAATGGAAAAGATACTTGATTTAACAATGCTTTCAGATATTTTCCCAACGGGATTTCATGGGGCTTATTCTGCTGGTGTCAAATCCGGCTCTACCGTATATGTCGCAGGCGCGGGACCCGTCGGTTTAGCCGCGGCACATTCTGCACAGCTGCTCGGCGCCTCTGCGGTTATTGTTGGTGATTTAAATCCGGAACGTCTAGCCCAAGCAAGAAGCTTTGGCTGCGAAACAATTGATTTAAGCCAACATGATAATTTAGGTGAGCAAATCGAACAAATTCTAGGTGAACCTGTTGTTGATGCAGCAGTTGACTGTGTGGGCTTCGAAGCACATGGACATGGGCATGGTCACTCGGAAGCTCCAGCAACTGTATTAAATTCGATTATGGATGTGACACAAGTTGGCGGACGACTCGGTATACCTGGTCTTTACGTAACAGGTGATCCAGGTGGCGTTGATGAAGATGCAAAAATTGGTTCCCTCAAAATTCGCTTCGGATTAGGGTGGGCAAAGGCTCATACATTCGTTACTGGTCAAACACCAGTTATGCAATACCATCGAGGATTAATGAAGATGATTTTGCACGGAAAAGCGCAAATTGCGAAAGCGGTAAATGCGACGTTAATTTCTATTGATGAAGCTCCTAATGGCTACGCTGACTTTGATAAAGGGGCAGCAAAGAAATTTGTCATTGATCCACATGGTTCGGTAAAAAGATAGCTTGTAAGGCATGGCACGAATAAGTGCTCATGCCTTTTTTACTTCCAATATAAGAGGATTTAATCCTAATTAAAATTTCCACCAAGCTTTCTTATTTTTTTATCCACTTTGTTAAATACTATGAGTAGACTTCTACTATATATATTGTTCTTCCCCAGAATAATCCAATTTCTTTCCTAATCATCTCTAAAAATATGTTTATTGCCAAATTTTCTATAAAAAATTTTCATTCACTAATGGACAAGAGTTAAGAAGTGGAGTAGCCTAGTAGTGATGCCTAAAGAAAAGTAAAGGAGAATTGAAAATGTCAGAAACTAACAATCAACCAAATGCTGAGCTAAGCCAGCGACAACTTGATGTTCTTGATCAGTTATTAAAGCCAGAAGTTCAAGAATCATTAACTGTTCTTGTTGAACAACTTCCTAAATTGGCCGAGCTTGTTACTATTTTAACAAAGTCTTATGACTTTGCTAAATCCGTAGCCACTGATGAAGTATTAAAAAATGATACTGTTGGTGCGATTACAGAAATTGTTGATCCTATTAAAACTGGTGTTAAAAACATTGCACAAAAAGCAATCGAAGCAAAAGATATCGCTGATGATAGCACTGAAGTAATCGGCCTATTCGGTATGCTTAAATTGTTGAAAGATCCACAAGCACAAAAACTTTTCCGTTTCTTAAACGCATTTCTTCAAGTTTCTGAACAACGTGAAAATCAAAGATAATATTTTTTATACAAGGATGGAGGATATACTATGTCAAAACATATCGTCATTTTAGGTGCTGGGTATGGTGGCCTTCTATCAGCCTTAACATTGCGTAAGTATGTAGATAAGTCAGAAGCGAAAATTACTGTTGTTAACCAGTATCCAACACACCAAATTATCACAGAATTGCATCGCCTTGCAGCAGGTAATATTTCTGAACAAGCAATTGCAATGCCTTTAGAAAAGCTTTTCAAAGGAAAAGATATCGATCTTAAAATTTCTAAAGTCACTTCTTTTTCAGTAGATAAAAAAGAAATAATACTTGCTGATAGTTCGATGCTAAAATATGACGGACTTGTTGTTGCTTTAGGAAGTGTTACTTCTTATTTCGGCATTCCAGGACTTGAAGAAAACAGTATGGTATTAAAATCTACAAGTGATGCAAACAAAATTTTCAAACATATTGAAGGTCGCCTTCAAGAATATGCAAAATCAAAAAATGAAGCAGATGCTACAATCCTTATTGGCGGCGGTGGCTTAACTGGTGTTGAACTAGTTGGTGAAATTGTTGATACCATTCCAAGCCTAGCTAAAAAATATGGCATCGATCCAAAAGAACTTAAAATCATGCTTGTTGAAGCAGGTCCAAAAATTCTACCAGTATTGCCAGACCATTTAATCGAACGCGCAACTGCTAGCCTAGAAAAACGCGGCGTGAAATTCCTTACAGGTCTTCCTGTAACAAATGTAGAAGGCAATACAGTCGATCTTAAAGACGGACAAAAAATTGTAACTAACACATTCGTTTGGACAGGCGGAGTTCAAGGTAACCCACTAGTTGGCGAATCAGGTCTTGAAGTAAACCGCGGCCGTGCAACAGTGAATGAACATCTTCAATCGGTTTCCCACCCTGACGTATTTGTTGTAGGTGACAGTGCCGTATTAATGGCGCCAAATGGCCGTCCATACGCACCAACTGCACAAAACGCATGGCAAATGGGCGAACTAGTTGGCTACAACCTATTCGCTTCATTAGTTGGGAAAAAATTAGAAGAATTCTCTCCAGTTGACTCTGGTACACTTGCAAGCCTAGGACGTAAAGATGCTGTTGCCATCATCGGTGGAAACCAAACTCCACTTAAAGGATTGCCAGCAACAATGATGAAAGAAGCAAGCAACATCCGCTACTTATCACATATTAAAGGACTATTCAGCTTAGCATACTAAGTAAAACAAGGAAGCCATCTTATGATGATGACTTCCTCTTTTATTTTTTTATGTGCATACTACTATGTGGAGGTCGTTTATCTATAATATTGGCCTGGTTTGACTTACTTATTTCGGTGTGAGGATCGTTTATCTATACCATTGGCCTGGTTTGACTTACTTATTTCGGCGTGAGGATCGTTTATCTATACCATTGGCCTGGTTTGACTTACTTATTTCGGCGTGAGAATCGTTTATCTATACCATTGGCCTGGTTTGACTTACTTATTTCGGCGTGAAGAATGTTTTTCTATATTATAGACACTATTTGTATTACTATTTTGAATTGTTGGTAAAAAAGGCTAAACCAAGTATCTTGGTATTATTAAAATATGATTCAATTCTCTTTTAAAAAATAACTAATTCCTTTATAATATATAATGCACATTAAAAATAGCCTTCATATCATGGCTCCGTAGCTCAGCGGATAGAGCGTTGGTTTCCTAAACCATGCGTCGGAGGTTCGAGTCCTCTCGGGGCCGTTACTATAAACACAAGAAAGACAAAGATTCTATACTATTGAATCCTTGTCTTTTATTTTTCTCTTTAGGATTTATGAGAACTAGGGCAAAGCTAGAGATTTCAATTCACTCACTCATGTAGAGTGCGACTTCAACCATTATGCAAGGAATGTCATGATGATATGATTTCAATCCACGCCCTCATGTAGAGTGCGACATAGATTCACTTTGTTTCGCTCGTTATAAAGATATTTCAATCCACGCACTCATGTAGAGTGCGACATAGATTCACTTTGTTTCGCTCGTTATAAAGATATTTCAATCCACGCACTCATGTAGAGTGCGACTTTATACCTTCTGGTTTACTTTGCTGGATTGCTATTTCAATCCACGTACTCATGTAGAGTGCGACGTATCCCATCAACAAGCCAATCAATCGCTTGCTTAATTTCAATCCACGCACTCATGTAGAGTGCGACTTCCTCCTTCCTCGCTTTAATCACGATATGTGGGCATTTCAATCCAAGCACTCATGTAGAGTGCGACGGAATCTAATGCAGCCATGCTATCGTCCATCCAAATTTCAATCCACGCACTCATGTAGAGTGCGACACTTCGTTCCTAAGCTATCAAGTGTTTTGGAAGAAATTTCAATCCACGCACTCATGTAGAGTGCGACGGCGAAGGTATTAAAGTTATCGGAAGGCTTGATATATTTCAATCCACGCACTCATGTAGAGTGCGACGGATCATCATGTCGAAGTACAAAGCGAAGAAGACGATTTCAATCCACGCACTCATGTAGAGTGCGACGTTAACCAATGTTAAGGTTCGCTCACGTATAGAGATTTCAATCCACGCACTCATGTAGAGTGCGACTTATATCGAAATGGTTGTTTTATAATGGATGATGTATTTCAATCCACGCACTCATGTAGAGTGCGACTCCAAACTTTTTACAATCAAATCCTACCCGCGAAATTTCAATCCACGCACTCATTTAGAGTGCGACATATCGAAATGGTTGTTTTATAATGGATGATGTATTTCAATCCACGCACTCATGTAGAGTGCGACCTTCGGAACAGACAGAACAGCCATAGTACACCTTAATTTCAATCCACGCACTCATGTAGAGTGCGACTGTTTACCTTGAATGTATCTACTTGAATTTCTTTATTTCAATCCACGCACTCATGTAGAGTGCGACGATACTCGTTTTTGAAATTCAACATCAAGAGATTATTTCAATCCACGCACTCATGTAGAGTGCGACCAAGTTCTGCCCCATTATTCAAGGTAAGGGTAGCATTTCAATCCACGCACTCATGTAGAGTGCGACGCCGAACAATTAGCAATGTTTGAAGAAGTAGACATTTCAATCCACGCACTCATGTAGAGTGCGACCGCAGTATCAGTTTTATTTCGGCAGGGCATCAACAATTTCAATCCACGCACTCATGTAGAGTGCGACGTTGGAGATTTTTTTACTTTAGATTTATATGATGTATTTCAATCCACGCACTCATGTAGAGTGCGACACCTGTGAATTGGTTTAATTCGAATCTATCAGGATTTCAATCCACGCACTCATGTAGAGTGCGACCTTCGCTTTGCTAAGTCGGTTAACTTTAGTGATATTTCAATCCACGCACTCATGTAGAGTGCGACCTTGAATTTTCAACATAACCATTTTCATAATTTATTTCAATCCACGCACTCATGTAGAGTGCGACGGAACTTATCTACGACTACTTTAGCGTGTGGTAATTTCAATCCACGCACTCATGTAGAGTGCGACAGTTTGACATAGCGTGACCGAAAGCACTCGAATTATTTCAATCTACGCACTCATGTAGAGTGCGACGGATACACCTTTGGAGTTTTTCCGGTTTCCTCAATATTTCAATCCACGCACTCATGTAGAGTGCGACCCGGATAAAAGTGATTTTGTCGAAAATTTTCAAGATTTCAATCCACGCACTCATGTAGAGTGCGACAATAATCTTGGCCACACCCTGTCACTTTGTAATGATTTCAATCCACGCACTCATGTAGAGTGCGACGCCCAATAATATTGATCATACAAATTTCTATCTATTTCAATCCACGCACTCATGTAGAGTGCGACATATTCATTCTCCTTTTCTTTGACGTCTTCATTATTTCAATCCACGCACTCATGTAGAGTGCGACGGACATTGGCTTGGTTTGGTGATCGTTCTATTCCAATTTCAATCCACGCACTCATGTAGAGTGCGACATTAGATGACACTGATTTAATTAAACAGTATAAAGATTTCAATCCACGCACTCATGTAGAGTGCGACAAGTGCAACATAAAATTTTTGCTTGAGGGTGTCCATTTCAATCCACGCACTCATGTAGAGTGCGACGGTTGGATGGAACCATTGAACAGTTTAAAACAGAATTTCAATCCACGCACTCATGTAGAGTGCGACGCTTAGTGATATTTTCCTTTTCAATTACCCAAGAATTTCAATCCACGCACTCATGTAGAGTGCGACCAAACAACTTGTTCGGTTAAGATACTGGAACAAATTTCAATCCACGCACTCATGTAGAGTGCGACATGCGGTTAGTGTTACGGATTTGACCAAGTCTATATTTCAATCCACGCACTCATGTAGAGTGCGACGGGTAAACTTCCTCTTAAAATGTACCAAAGTACAATTTCAATCCACGCACTCATGTAGAGTGCGACGATGGTGAACAAAGATCTTTGCAGCAAATAATTATTTCAATCCACGCACTCATGTAGAGTGCGACGACGTCATGTCTTTGTATTCAGCTTTACCGTATATTTCAATCCACGCACTCATGTAGAGTGCGACGTTTGTAATGTAATTTTCTTTTCTTCTCTGGCGTATTTCAATCCACGCACTCATGTAGAGTGCGACTTACTGTCGGCTATTTCGAGGAATTGTTTTATTATTTCAATCCACGCACTCATGTAGAGTGCGACAAAACGATGTCTGACCGCCTAAAAGGTGCATTAATTTCAATCCACGCACTCATGTAGAGTGCGACTCAGTATGATAATACGAAAATCAAAGACATTGAAATTTCAATCCACGCACTCATGTAGAGTGCGACCGATAATCCCCATTACTTTTGTAGCGATCTTGATTTCAATCCACGCACTCATGTAGAGTGCGACTTTCGAGTGTTCTAATCATTAAATCAGCGATTTGATTTCAATCCACGCACTCATGTAGAGTGCGACGAATAACTTTGTGTATAATGTTGTGGATAGTTTGATTTCAATCCACGCACTCATGTAGAGTGCGACAATTATTAACCGCAAATTTTAAGTAAACTGGAGATTTCAATCCACGCACTCATGTAGAGTGCGACACCGTGTTTCAAAGCTACTTGGTTTCGTTCTGTATTTCAATCCACGCACTCATGTAGAGTGCGACAAGTATGGCGGAAAAATTGAAACATATTTCAGAAATTTCAATCCACGCACTCATGTAGAGTGCGACTTGTATTACTTTCATAATCTTCATATTCATTTTATTTCAATCCACGCACTCATGTAGAGTGCGACCGTGATGCAGGTATCTTAACGGCTAATGCAAATGATTTCAATCCACGCACTCATGTAGAGTGCGACATGTTGAGCTTCTTTTTTTATCCTCTAACAAGGATATTTCAATCCACGCACTCATGTAGAGTGCGACAAAGACCTTAAAAAGACCATATATGATGTTTTAATTTCAATCCACGCACTCATGTAGAGTGCGACATGGTGGCGGTGTACCGATACCAAGTGGTGGAGGATTTCAATCCACGCACTCATGTAGAGTGCGACGGACATGCATTTTTACTTCATTCGCCCATACAATATTTCAATCCACGCACTCATGTAGAGTGCGACCATTTTCTCCTTCTCGTATTCGACATCGTCTACATTTCAATCCACGCACTCATGTAGAGTGCGACATGTTCTCTGATGCCGGCATTCTGAAGTTGTTGGAATTTCAATCCACGCACTCATGTAGAGTGCGACTGGTATAACTCTTAACCAATTATCTTTAGCCATATTTCAATCCACGCACTCATGTAGAGTGCGACACTATGTGCCCATCTTTCTTGCGTATACATAAATGATTTCAATCCACGCACTCATGTAGAGTGCGACATTGAGGTGATACGTTCAAATCTAAAGCTAATTATTTCAATCCACGCACTCATGTAGAGTGCGACAGCGATTTTCAGCCAAAAGTACTTAAAACAAGTTCTTTTCGACCCAAAAAACACTATTTTCTTTACTAGAATAAAGAACATTTATTACAATAATACCAAAATTTAGGATAAGTAACTTAATAAATCCGGTGCGAATGTCACAGGAATTTTATGTGCACTATACATCCGCACTAAAAAATTAGCGGTGCTTCTAAATCAATTGATTTCTTTACGCCAATATGTTCAACCTTATTCTTATAATTGTTACCTAATTGATAGAATCTGAGACTATCTTGATTTTCATCAATAATATTAGCTAGTTCTATTTTCAAAGTAGCAAATTGTGTAGCATCTACAACGCATTCAAACACTGAGTTTTGAACTCGTTGACCGTAATTTTGGCACAACTTAGAAACTTTTCTTAATCTTTTTTGTCCAGCATTATGAACCGTGCTCACATCATACGTAATTAATACTAACAATTAAGGCACCTACTTCCATAGAAAAGGTGGATATTCGTCTAAGTCTCCACGGAGATAACGAGCTAGTAATAAAGCTTGTGCATGTGGTACTAATCCCCAAGAAATTTTTTCATTTAAATATGGGTGGGTTATCTTTTCTTGTTTCTTATTTTGCCAAGCAGTTAAAAATTTTTTTCTAGATTCATCGGACATGATAACCGCTCCATTTTCTTTTTTGAGAAAGTCATCTTTATTTATAATTTTTTTATTAATTAGTGACAGAACAAATCGATCTGCATAGACCCCTCTTAGTTCTTCCATAACATCTAAAGCTAAGGATATTCTTCCCGGACGATCACGATGCAAAAATCCAACATAGGCATCCAAGCCTACACCCTCTAATGCTGATGCCATATCATTAGCCAATAACGTATAAGCAAATGATAGCATAGCATTCACGTTATCTAACGGTGGTCGCCGAGAACGAGTATGAAAATAAAATGAATCTTTTTGCTGGAGAATCATTTGATTAAACAATTTGTTATAACTAATAGCTGCTTGACCTTCTAACCCTCTAAGTCTTTCTAAATCCTCACACTCTCTTACATCGAGAATAATAGATGATAGATAATGTGAAACTTCTTTAAATTGTGTAACATCGACGCGCATCGGATAATCCCTTGTCATACGCTCGATCATCCACTTGTTATTATAAATCTTTCCAACAATAAAATTACGGGCAATTTTTGCGGATTTTAGTTCATCGTCTGAAACACGATATTGTTTTTTTCTCAGAACGACATTCCCTCTACTTTCACCGATTACTCTTGCAAGAAATCGACCGTTCATCGTAAAAAACACAAGTGAGATATTTCTCTCAGCACAGTAGCCCATTAATGCTGGACTTGCTCCGGTATAACCAAAAGATATGACCGCTTCTAAATTATGTAGCGGAAGCCTCCCTAGTTTCTCATCATCTTTCAATAAGATAATATTATCTCCGTCTAAAGCAAGATACACATCCGGTTGATTTATAAATAGCGTATTCAAAAGTTTCTTCATTCATGAATCTTCCCTTCAATATAGCTTTTAACCGACCGTTTGTTCATCAATTTCGGTAAACAAATGTGTTGAAGGGAACAATTTTTGCAAAACGATCCCGTTTCTACTTTTGGAGTGTGTCTACGTCGATAATATCCTTGCATTTTTGTGACTATTATTCTTACCTTATTTTTATCATTTTGTGTTATGGGTACTTCGACTCTGTGTTTTATTTCATTATAAAATACATAGCCCATGTTGATCTCACAAAGGAGCATTTCTTCTAAACACATCGCTTGAGCTGTTAATTGTAAAATATCCGAATCATTCATTTTAGGCTTTCCGCGCTTGTATTCCACGGGATAAGCTATATATTTTTCATCCAAACCGTTTATTTCAATACCATTATCATCTTTAATAAACTCTACCACATCACATATACCTGTGATTTTAAGTTCATTGGATTTGACCGGCATAGCACGTACTATCAGTTTATTTCCGCGTTTCTCTCTTGTAAATGGCTGATCCGCTTTTCGATGTAAATATTGCCCTTCAACGGTTCGCACATTTTCTTCCCATTGCTGTTCTATATGAATCAGAGCCCATTGCCGTTTACAAAACTGAAAATGCTGAATACCCGACAACATAAGGTAGTCATCTTCATCCTTATAGCCCTTCGATGACATCAACTTTTAAACCTTCTAATTCATTTAAAGTAATTGTATAATCGTCAATTGATTTTGGTTCTTCTACATTGTGGGTGATGTCCAATAAACGATGGACCTTTGCTGAAGAATATTGTCCCAATTTTGAATTATGTTCCCACCAATAAACTTTGTGAACTTCCATACTGCCTTCAGGTCTAGCGGATGACGTATCATTTTCAAACAATGTTACAAGAGCTTGTTTAATTTTTTCTGCATCATCATTAGTAAATCCTGTTTTTCCTGCTAATTGTGTGTTAATGCTGCCGAAAAAAACATATACACCAAAATCCACGCGATGCTTCATACCCATTGTGTCAGAACCTTTGTCTTTTCCAGGCTCAGAGTTCACGCTTTTTGTGATTTGCATGCTGGTAATATCGATAGGGTATACACTTGTTGCTGTATGAATGGATACTGGACCTCTAACACCAACAGAAACACCTTTTCCTCCAGAACTTTTAAATGCAAAAACTTGTCCAAAGCTGCGAACATCGATCCATTCATTACAGGCAATCATAGCAAACTTATCGCTTGAACTATCCTTTGATTTGAATTCCTTTTCTAACTCAGGATTTGCCTCTGCCCGCTCTCTTAAACTACTAAATTGATCCGCTTTTCTATCATTGGATTGTACAAAGATAGATTCACCCATATCTTGAAGCCGATTTCGAATCTTTCTTTTAATCGCAACATCTGAAATTTCACCATGTCCATCATAATTTTGGCGAGGACGGTTCCCATTTAGTGGATCTCCATTCGGATTCGCTTTAGTAACAGATAAAACAACCGCAAAATCAATTTTGTGATCTAAAATACTCATGCTCATTTCCCCCTTTTAATTAGTAACCCCTTCATTTGACACCTTTTTATCTTTTTTCTGGTATAACTCATGTCGTTGACTATAAAACCCTAATAAATACTTACCTGATAATGATCGATTATTAAAGTCTTCTATTTTAATTCTTGAAGCCACTTCATCTATTAAACTGGATAAATAGTTTGCTTTTGTTCCAAGTCTAGCTTGATAAGGCTGCAAACTATCTTGAATTGTTTTCCAAGTTCTAGCTGGATGTTTTGAAAACGAATTCATATACCTAATTGCATTACTTGCTCGTGTTTCTTCTCTTCCTAGTGCTTGTCTTTCTAAGACATCTGCGATGGCCAACAATCGACCAAATAAATAATCTCGATCATTATTTTCCTTATCCAGTGTCACTCTATATCCCTCCCTTTTATTAATTAAGGCACATGCTACGCTCAATGTTTTCTCCCATTCCCACCTTTCCATCGATATAGGATTAGATGCGCGTTGCAAAGCGCTTCTAATGATATCAAGTGGAATATTTCTATCATCAATTACACAAGGTAACATTCTCTCCATCAAACCTTTAACGATCTTGTCACTTGCTTTTGGTCCGTATGCTGCAAAAGCAATATCCCTTGAAGAAGGAGCACCTAAAAATTCCACATATTCATTATTGTTATTTTTACGATATCTATGCATCCAAACACATGTTGAATGCCATTTTACAAGTCTATTTAAATAAAGTGTAAGCCCCCATTCAAACCACGCATTTCAAACATATGGCACCACTTGGTATGATACTTATATCAATCAAAGGAGGTGCTTTTTCTATGCCACAACAAAAATTAACCATCGTCCCCGTCACACTTCATACCGAAAGTAAAAAGGATTTACCACCCACTTCTCCAAAAGAATCTTTAACTAGCATTTGCACAATCAAAATGGCAAACGTTGAAATCTCCCTTCATAGCGGCGTAGATGAGTACGTAATTCGAACCATTATGAGGGAGTTGAAACGTAAGCCCCCATTCAAACCACGCATTTCAAACATATGGCACCACTTGGTATGATACTTATATCAATCAAAGGAGGTGCTTTTTCTATGCCACAACAAAAATTAACCATCGTCCCCGTCACACTTCATACCGAAAGTAAAAAGGATTTACCACCCACTTCTCCAAAAGAATCTTTAACTAGCATTTGCACAATCAAAATGGCAAACGTTGAAATCTCCCTTCATAGCGGCGTAGATGAGTACGTAATTCGAACCATTATGAGGGAGTTGAAACATACGTGAAGCACGATTATACAAATGTCAAAAACATTTACATTATTTGTGGAAAAACCGATATGCGTAAAGGAATTGATGGCCTTGCCACACTGATTCAAGATACATTCAAACTGGATCCATACGGCGATTCCATTTTCTTATTCTCTGGATGGAGTAAAGATCGTTACAAATGTTTATACTTTGATGGTGATGGCTTCGCCATGCTTTATAAGCGTTTGGATAACGGCAAAACTACAATACCAAGGATGAAAACGAAGTACGCAATCTTTCACAAAAGGAGGTTCGCTGGCTTCTAGAAGGATTATCCATTCAGCAGCCAAAAGCAATAAAATCATCACTGAAAGGGGCGTTCTAAATCTATCAAAACATTGATTTACAGCCGTTTTTAGCTTCATTTTTTTGTCCCAAATGGTATACTATAAGTAACGAAAACGGGCGAAAAGTGGTGAGACGAATGGTTAATGTTTCTTCAAATAATGGGGCACAATATGAAAAAAATTAATTCAGCTTCTTGAAACGCAATTGACCAATTCCAATCAACAAAACAATAGGCTTTCGGAAAAACTCGATAAGTTTAAAACAGAACGAGGCATTAACCGAACAAATTCGTCAATTAACCAAAGCTTTATATGGTTCTAAATCAGAAAAATCAAAGTATCAAGTACCAGACGGTCAAGGCTCTTTATTTGAAGACGATCCGTCTTTTAACGATTCTGAGCAGACAGAAGAACAAAGCACAGAAACAGTTAGCTATACCGTTGTCCGTAAAGTATCAAAGAAAAAGAGAAACGATTCATTTAGCAACAATATTGAGATAGAAGAAATTCACCATCATCCAGCTAATACGCTATGTGATTGTTGTCTTCATCAAATGACAGAAGTAGGTACAACAATAGCACGTGAAGAAGCAAAATTCATTCCAGCTACAATGAAGCGTGTGCAACATATCGAGCATGCCTATGAGTGCACGGTGTGCAAAAAAGATACCACTCAAAAAGCACAAATCAAGCGTGGGAAAGCACCGCAAACTGCCATTCAACGTAGCATTGCAGGACCAACTGTTTTGGCTAAACTTATCTACGATAAGTTTATTCAGTACTTGCCTCTTTACCGCCAGGTGAAAGAATGGGAACGATATGGTCTACTTACAAATGATAAGAACCTATCTAACTGGGTTATTCGCGCTGCCGAAGATTGGCTTCAACCAATTTATGATTTGATGAAGCAAGTACTAACAGCCAAGTCAGTGCTCCATGTGGACGAAACCTATGCGCAAATCATTAATCGTTCCGACGGAAAATCCGGTCAATCGAACGCTTATAACTGGGTATGTCGTAGCGTACCAAGTCAAGGTCCTATCATTGTCCTTTTCAAAAGCGCCTTATCTAGAAGTCGAGCTGTATTAGAAGATTTGATAGCCGGGTTCAAAGGAACGGTGATTTGCGATGGCTATTCAGCTTACGGTCATTTACCTGACGTGCAGTTCGCCAACTGCTGGGCGCACACGAGGCGTTATTGGTTAAAAGCTGATAGTAAAAACGGGCGAATAGGCGTCGATTACTGCGACCGGTTGTATCAGATTGAGCGTAAAATTAAACACCTTTCGCCAGAAGAGCGCCAACAAATAAGACAAGAAAAATCGAAGCCCATCGTAGATGAATTTTTCGCTTGGATTGATCGCTCACCGTTCTTCGGTAAAAATGCGTTGGCGAAAGCAGCTGAATATACGTTGAGCCGAGCAGAAGGATTAAAAGCATTTCTTGATGATGGCCATTTAGAAATCGATAATAATCTTGCTGAAAATGCGATTCGTCCCAACGTAATCGGTCGCAAAAATTGGCTGTTCTCTGTAAGCGAAGCAGGTGCAAAAGCGAACGCTATTTGTCTAAGTTTAGCTGAAACAGTAAAAGCAAATGGTATCGATTTTTATCAATATTTAGTCAAGCTACTAACAGAGCTGCCAACTTTACCAATTCACCAGCAGTCGGATCTTTTACATAACTACATGCCTTGGTCAGAAAATATCCAAGCCACATGTGCAAAATAGCCAACTATCCGAAAAAAATATCAGATGGCTGGCTATTCGTTGTGCGTACCGTAAAGGTGCGCTATTTTTTTATATTTCGGGCTTACGTTGAAACATACGTGAAGCACGATTATACAAATGTCAAAAACATTTACATTATTTGTGGAAAAACCGATATGCGTAAAGGAATTGATGGCCTTGCCACACTGATTCAAGATACATTCAAACTGGATCCATACGGCGATTCCATTTTCTTATTCTCTGGATGGAGTAAAGATCGTTACAAATGTTTATACTTTGATGGTGATGGCTTCGCCATGCTTTATAAGCGTTTGGATAACGGCAAACTACAACAATACCAAGGATGAAAACGAAGTACGCAATCTTTCACAAAAGGAGGTTCGCTGGCTTCTAGAAGGATTATCCATTCAGCAGCCAAAAGCAATAAAATCATCACTGAAAGGGGCGTTCTAAATCTATCAAAACATTGATTTACAGCCGTTTTTAGCTTCATTTTTTTGTCCCAAATGGTATACTATAAGTAACGAAAACGGGCGAAAAGTGGTGAGACGAATGGTTAATGTTTCTTCAAATAATGGGGCACAATATGAAAAATTAATTCAGCTTCTTGAAACGCAATTGACCAATTCCAATCAACAAAACAATAGGCTTTCGGAAAAACTCGATAACTTTAAAACAGAACGAGGCATTAACCGAACAAATTCGTCAATTAACCAAAGCTTTATATGGTTCTAAATCAGAAAAATCAAAGTATCAAGTACCAGACGGTCAAGGCTCTTTATTTGAAGACGATCCGTCTTTTAACGATTCTGAGCAGACAGAAGAACAAAGCACAGAAACAGTTAGCTATACCGTTGTCCGTAAAGTATCAAAGAAAAAGAGAAACGATTCATTTAGCAACAATATTGAGATAGAAGAAATTCACCATCATCCAGCTAATACGCTATGTGATTGTTGTCTTCATCAAATGACAGAAGTAGGTACAACAATAGCACGTGAAGAAGCAAAATTCATTCCAGCTACAATGAAGCGTGTGCAACATATCGAGCATGCCTATGAGTGCACGGTGTGCAAAAAGATACCACTCAAAAGCACAAATCAAGCGTGGGAAAGCACCGCAAACTGCCATTCAACGTAGCATTGCAGGACCAACTGTTTTGGCTAAACTTATCTACGATAAGTTTATTCAGTACTGCCTCTTTACCGCCAGGTGAAAGAATGGGAACGATATGGTCTACTTACAAATGATAAGAACCTATCTAACTGGGTTATTCGCGCTGCCGAAGATTGGCTTCAACCAATTTATGATTTGATGAAGCAAGTACTAACAGCCAAGTCAGTGCTCCATGTGGACGAAACCTATGCGCAAATCATTAATCGTTCCGACGGAAAATCCGGTCAATCGAACGCTTATAACTGGGTATGTCGTAGCGTACCAAGTCAAGGTCTATCATTGTCCTTTTCAAAAGCGCCTTATCTAGAAGTCGAGCTGTATTAGAAGATTTGATAGCCGGGTTCAAAGGAACGGTGATTTGCGATGGCTATTCAGCTTACGGTCATTTACCTGACGTGCAGTTCGCCAACTGCTGGGCGCACACGAGGCGTTATTGGTTAAAAGCTGATAGTAAAAACGGGCGAATAGGCGTCGATTACTGCGACCGGTTGTATCAGATTGAGCGTAAAATTAAACACCTTTCGCCAGAAGAGCGCCAACAAATAAGACAAGAAAAATCGAAGCCCATCGTAGATGAATTTTTCGCTTGATTGATCGCTCACCGTTCTTCGGTAAAAATGCGTTGGCGAAAGCAGCTGAATATACGTTGAGCCGAGCAGAAGGATTAAAAGCATTTCTTGATGATACCATTTAGAAATCGATAATAATCTTGCTGAAAATGCGATTCGTCCCAACGTAATCGGTCGCAAAAATTGGCTGTTCTCTGTAAGGAAGCAGGTGCAAAAGCGAACGCTATTTGTCTAAGTTTAGCTGAAACAGTAAAAGCAAATGGTATCGATTTTTATCAATATTTAGTCAAGCTACTAACAGAGCTGCCAACTTTACCAATTCACCAGCAGTCGGATCTTTTACATAACTACATGCCTTGGTCAGAAAATATCCAAGCCACATGTGCAAAATAGCCAACTATCCGAAAAAAATATCAGATGGCTGGCTATTCGTTGTGCGTACCGTAAAGGTGCGCTATTTTTTTATATTTCGGGCTTACAATAAAGTTCTTTTTCCATATTACGATAGTAGAGAACAGCCAACCTTCCTGTTGTTGCTGAATCTACTATTAAAATATTTACGTCTGCTTTTGAAGATAGTTTATTTCGATATCCATCTAGCGCTTTCGCAAATTCATTTGCAAACTCTTGATTAGTAAACGATCTTTTCTCAACTTTGGTATCAACTGAAGAACTAGATGGGAAAGTATCATATGCATCTGCTGTTGGATCTGGAATTTTCTGCCCATTATTTTCCCAAACAAGAAATACGCGTTGATCAACAATTTTCCCTTGACGATTAATTAACCATTTTAATGCGTTATGGGCTTTTTGAGATGCTTCATAACTAATACTTGCAACCTCATTGCTTTTGTTAAAACGTCCTCTATAGGTGAAACCACTTGTATCATTGGCCGAGATTAATTTGGCCTTATCTGCTGCGTTTCTTATTTTATTTGCGTGCCTTTCCGTGCTTGGCAAGCTTTTTCCGGTAACAAAACATAAATCATTATCACTTAATAAGTCATTATAAAATTGAATAAATGATTTATACATATCCGGGTCTTTCCACACATGAGTTAAAATTTTATTGGAAGAATGAACATTAAAACGTACAAAAGCGCTTTCTTGCCCGCCAGCGACAACTGAAAAAATCGATGGTTTGTATCCTATAAATGATTCATATTTTTTGTCCCACTTTTCTATTAACTTTTCTTCTTCATCCAACCATAAAATCTTTTCTTCAACTAAATCTTTAACTAATTGTTTCTTACTTAAATACGTATAAATGCTTTTCACTTTTTGAATTGTATAAGGAGAATTCGCCCAATCTTTTAGCTGCTGAATATAATATGTAAATGGTTCTTCCTTCTTTATTTTTCCACCATATGCGACGAAGTCTCCTGCCACATAACTTAGCTTATCGTGTAATGGATATGGCGCTATTTTTGAACCTGCTCTGCTGGCTGATTCCTCAGTACACGGAATGAGCGTACTAGCATCATCCTTATCAATTACTCTAGCTGAGTGAAATTCACCATCTTCTGTAAGTGTTACTTCTATATGCGCATTCTGCGTAGTATGTGAAATAGGCAACAGTGTATATTCCTGATTATTATGCTTCTTTTCTATTTCTCCAACTCGGTCCAAATTTGCTTCATACGTTTCATAAAGATTAAATAACCAGCTCATTGATTCCCCCCCTCTACTAACTGATCGTATAGTCGATCAACGGATTCCACATTTTCTTTTGTAAACCGTTTTGGCTCCATTTCTGCTATTTTTCTTATTTGTGTACACTGATCAGGACGTGGAAATTGAATAATTCCATCTTTCATTACTGGATTCCACAAACGAACTTCCATTTCATTTTTTCCTGTTTCATCAGGATAATTAATGCCGTGTACCATGGTGCCAAGGTGAAGTTCTCCATAATTATCATAGTAACTTTTTCCTTCTCCAAAGACGCATGGTTCCACGTAACCTTGACATTCCCTTGCACCTAAGTAGATATCTCGTCTTCCGCCAGCTTTGAGTGAACGTAAAAGAATATTATGGTGCTTATTTTCGTTTCTATCAAAAGCCATATCCGGTCGATGTGGGTTAAATATAAAATGCGCTCTTACTTGGTAACATGGATCCTTTAAATATGTGTAATTGGCAAGTGTGTTTCCACCCCCATACTCAATGGGGCGAATGCCCTTTGACTCCATTCGAATCGCATTCATAATTCGAACCTCATCTACCACCATAAGGAGAGTAGGCTTCCAATAAATCGATTCCACTATTCCTTTTAAAGCCTGATATGAAGGGACTTGGTAGGATAGCTTTTCTCCACCCATTTTTGTTAATGGATCGGTAAACAAGGCATACTTTCCGTAAACAACAAATTCTATTGAGTTTCTCACAGAATCACCTCCATTAATTTGATTTTCCTAACAATTTAATCATGTTATTTAAAAGGTATTTAAAACATATTAACCTCAAATCCACTTTCATTTTGAAGATCCAATCCAAATTCATGATTATAAGCCCCTTCTTTTAAAGCTAAAATTTTCCCATCTAAATAGGACACAATTCCATCATTTTGATCTAATGCTTTTAATTCATGTGAATAAAGATTAATAGAATACTGCTGAGCTTTTCGCAATTCTCTTGATAAATCGGTAATGGATTGATTGCTATTTAATTGTGCAATAATTTCCTTACCCTCTTTATAAGGGACAATAACTGCAGTCGTATGATCATCGATGACACGAAAATTTTCCGCTGCTGTATAATAACTGTTCGCTATAAACAATGGAAGCTTCTCACCTTTATTGGACATATATGCTTGATGGTAGCTATTCCGATTCTTTGATGCAGTCAAAAGCTCAGTCATATTCTTTTTAATTTTTGGTATATAGTAATTTAAGTCTGATTTAAATTGTGTAAAGTATTCTTTAAAAAACCTTTCCATTGCTTGTCTTGATAAGATATTGCCACCATGTTTTTGTAAATCCTTCTTGATATCAATAAGTATTCTTTTAGAAACCTGTTTGCCAACTTTTATTTCTTTTAAGTGATCAAGATTTTCTTCTTCATGATCAATGACATAAACAAACCTCATTTCTTTTTCACCGTGACGATTGCATCTCCCTGCTGCTTGTGCTACCGAATCCAATCCTGCTAATGACCGAATAACACATTCAAAACTGACATCTACACCAGCTTCAATAAGTTGAGTACTAATACAAATAATTTTGTCTCCGGCATTTAACCTCATTCTTACCTCATCTAATATTTCGTTTCTATGTGCCGCACACATAGATGTACTTAAATGGTAGATTGGAATTTGATTTTCTTTTTCCATTAATAGATTATATAAATTTTTTACAACTGATTTCGTGTTAAGAATGACTAGTATACTTTGAACCTCACTCATCTTTTCATCAATGAAGTGACAAAGCTTTTCGTTGTTAAAGGATTCCTTAGTCGCCATGTCCACAATTTCTACTCGTTTAAATGCTTCTATAACATGATCGAGGTTGTTAATTATTTCGCCGTCTGTGTTAATTTCTAGTTTATGTTCAACAAAATCTAACGCTGGTTGTGTGGCAGTACAGAGGATAATACTCGAATCACAATAAGTCTTTAAAAAGTTTAGTGCCTGATTAAACAATGATACACATGAAATGGGAACCTTTTGTACTTCATCAAAGATAATAACTGATTCACTTAAATTATGAAGCCTACGTATATTTCTGCTTCCTTTTGCATAGAACACATTTAAAAACTGTACCATCGTTGTAAAAATAATCGGTGAATCCCAATTATCTCTAGCTAGTTTTAGTTTTTGCTGCACATTTACGATTCCATCCTGATTCTCATCATCGTCATTTGTATCTTCAATAATATTGGAGTGATGCTCCAGAATATTGACATGATCCTGTAGTATATTACGAACTTCTTCTGCGTTTTGTTCAATAATCGTTGTGTAAGGAACAACGTAAATAATTCTTTTTTTGTTATACAATTGGGCATGTTTTAATGCGTATCGTAAACTAGCTAATGTTTTTCCTCCACCAGTTGGTATGGATAATGTATAAACTCCAGACTGCTTTTCAGCGAAGACTTCACATTGTTCCGACATTTGAGCTCTTAATTGGTTAATCTGATTTTGTGCACTTGGTTGGTTTTTAAAAGAATCAATTTTTGATTTAAGTTTTTGATAATACCTATTAAAAGGGAGTTCATTTCTGTTAGATGTCTCATCTATTGTATTTTCTTCAAATAATCGTGTATTTGTTCGATCAGCATCAATTAAAGAGCTAAAGGTAAATTTCGTTAAAAACATCACCTTTTCTTCAAACTGCTGAATATTTTTTTTCGCTAAAAATCTTTCTAGTTCAGCAACAGCAAGGTCAACATAATCATAGAATTCTTTCTCGTTCATTACATTTTCAAAAAATTGTTGTTTACTTAAATAGAATTCATCTAGTACTTTCTCTCTAACTCTATTTAAATATTTTGATTCTAATTCAGGATCTAAAAAATCTTGAAGATATGAGTGGTGAGAAATGATTGCATTTCCTACAATCTCAGCTAGTAATTGCTTAAAGGGGGAAATATTTGCCTGAGTATGAAAATATTCATACAGCAATTTTCCTCCTGCAGTTGAGTGGTCTATTTTACCCCTTTTTATTGGGGAATTTGGATTGTTAACAGCTTCTATTATGTATTCTTTAAATCCGTTCGTATATTTACCTAGATCATGAAGCATCCCTGCAAGACCTGTAATATGTTTTAAATCAATCTTTTCACCAAAAGATTCCGCTAATCTCTTTACTTCTAATAAATGCTCTTCAACGGTCTGGATCAGTTTATCTTTTTCACGAATGTGCGCAATGAAACTCATTTCCCTCCTCCTTACCTTAGTAATTAAAACCTATTTAACAAGATTATATTTCCAAAAAGTCATACTATATTATCATTTTCTGACTTTTCCAAATAACTGTCAATACCTATCTTTATTCTATTTTGAAGGAAATTCACTACCTCCAATCGAATACCCATAGAAGAATACAATCGGAGGTAAATCTATGAACCTATTAACTGGCGAAACAATAAAATTAACAGCTCTAACTGAGGAAGATTTAACTACAATCATTAACTGGTTTGAAGATACTACTTTTACCCAACTGTTCGATGCTCTGCCAGCTGTGCCTAAAACGAAGACACAACTAACTAGTTGGTATGAGGAGTTTACGGATACGAATACACAATTTCTGTTTGGCATTCGAACCCAGCACAAGAATGATTTAATAGGCTATATTGAGATTGATGGGATTCTATGGAATCACGGGGTAGGTTGGATTTCCATTGCAATCGGAGAATCTAACAATCGTGGAAAGGGATATGGTTATGAAAGCATGAAGCTTGCATTGGATTTTGCCTTTTATGAGTTGAATTTGCAACGGGTTCAATTGACTGTATTTGATTACAATCAATCGGCCATTTCGCTATATAAAAAACTAGGTTTCCAACAGGAAGGAAGTTATCGAGAGTTTATACACCGAAATGGAAGAAGACATGATATGCTCTTATTTGGTCTTTTAAAAAGAGAGTGGGAAGTAGAACGGAAAAACTTGAATAATTAGTGAAAAAAGATGAAATTTCAATCATGCGTCCGCATACCTTTATAATAAAGGGGATGAAGATGATGCTTGAATGGATAACGACGATAGGCGTTCTTGTTACAGTTGTAGGTTTTGGGTGTTGGCTGTTTATTTATTCTTTTAAACTAGCAATCGATCCGGAAGATGCGTACAGGGTTGACCCCGTACCAAAAGAGAGTGATGAATGGCACCAATAGAATGTTGGTGTCTTTTTTTTGAATACCTTTTCTTGATATACATTTCTTGTGAATCGCATGACTTATGGTAAAATTTTATTATTAAAATAATAGGAGTTTTTACAAAGTGAGGAATACAAATTACCTTCGTGCGTTAAACTATCTCTCACAATTTAATACTCGTACGATGAATCGAACAAATGGCTTACACCACCAAATCATGCAGGATTTACTCGATTTGTTTTCAATTCGTCCACAGGATTTCAAGTTTGTTCAAATTACTGGTTCATGCGGGAAAGGAAGTACCGCTCACTTTATATCCTCCATTCTGTCAAAACATTCGTATAATCATGGATTATTTACGGGACCACATCTTAACCGGTATGAAGAAAGATTTATGTATAATGGTGAAATGATTGAACAGGATGATTTTTCGGCGATTGTATTGGAAATAGAAGAGAAACTGAGTGGCTATCATTATGAGCAAGAAGTTGGACATATGCATGTTATGATTATCATCGCTCTCATATTTTTTCAAAGAAAAGGAATTGAGCTGATTATCTTTGAAAATGGTGTCGGAGGGAAAGCAGATCCGTCTAATATTTTTGACCCGATTATTGCGGTTCTAACCGAAATTACACTGGACCATTCCCATTTGCTCGGATCGACAATTGAAGAAATTATTGTTGATAAATCCTGTATTATTAAGGATTCTACAAAATATGTTGTCTGTGGCATGAATAATGTACAAGCTCGGAATTACTTATTAAAAATTGAAGCACATGACCCGGCAGCATTCCTTTTTTTTAATCGTGATTACGTAAATTTAATTAAACAATCGAATGAAACAGGAAGTACCTTTCATTTTAAAAGTGAACATCTTTTATTAGAGAATATTGATTTATCACTTATTGGAACGCATCAAGTGCAAAATGCGAGCACTGCTTTAGCTGTAATTGAAGCCTTCATCCGGCTTGGCTATAACTTCGATGAAAACACGATTCATAGTGCACTTAAATCTGTTCACATCCCTTGTCGAATGGAGATCCTTGAAAAAAACGGTGTAAAGTTTCTATTCGATGGCGCACATAACATATTGGAATTGAAAACATTAAAGAAAAATATCGACATACTTGGTTCACCTATTTCAACTGTTATTTTATCGATTTCATCTAATAAAGATATAATAAGAATGCTCAAAGCGATTGAATTTACCAATGCAACATACATCGTTACACCACATCCGTTTCTTGAACGGAATATTAGTCGAAAAGAAATAGAAGAAGCATTCCAGACATTTGAAACTAATAACTATATGTACAATCCGAATCTAGAAGGCATAATCAAATCTATTTATGAAAATACTAAAGGGAATACATTTATATTAGTAACCGGATCACTATACTTAGTTGGATATGTGAAAAGTATCCTCTTTCCGGATTAAAAAACTTTTGTGGACATAGAATCGGTTATTTTTAAAAAATAACAAAAATTTAAGATCTATTTGGGCTTAGTGGTCCCATGGTTAGAGTGAAAGATCTGTTATGGTACCGGTAAGTGGAGAAACGATCCCATGGCTAAAGTGAAGGATCTGCTATGGGACCGGTAAGTGGGAATGCGGGCCTTTGGCTAGAGTGACAGACATGCTATCGTACCGGTAAGTGGCGATGCGATCCTTTAGCTAGAGTGACAGACATGCTATCGTACCGGTAAGTGGCGATGCGGGCCCATAGCTAGAGTGACAGACATGCTATCGTACCGGTAAGTGGCGATGCGATCCTTTAGCTAGAGTGACAGACATGCTATCGTACCGGTAAGTGGCGATGCGGGCCCTTAGCTAGAGTGACAGACATGCTATCGTACCGGTAAGTGGCGATGCGGTCCCTTAGCTAGAGTGATAGAACTGCTATGGGACCAGAAAGTGGCGATGCGATCCCATGGCTAGAGTGACAGACATGCTATCGTACCTGAAACATAAGTAAATCATCCATTCTTTCGCAAATAAAGGAACTGATGTCTGCTAAGATTATAAAAGACCAAATCGCAATACCGATTTGGTCTTGATATATTGATTATTCCCCTTCTTTAAAAAACAACCTGATTCCGTCCATTCTCTTTCGCTTTATATAAATGCCCATCGGCGATTTTTACAGCTTGTTCAAGTTTTGACTCCGGAAATAATGGAGCAATTCCGATTGATATTGTAATTTTTCTTAACGGGTCACCTGATTCCGTATAAAACTGCTGGGCTTCAATATATTTTCTTAGTTCATCAAGTGAAGATGCAGCATCTTCAATGGTTGGAGCTAATTTGTATGCGATAAATTCCTCTCCTCCATATCTTGCAATAATCGAACCTTTTCTATGAAACTTTAATAACGTTTGGGCAAAATCAATTAAGACTTGATCCCCTGTTTGGTGGCCATATGTATCATTAATTCCCTTAAAATGGTCAATATCCAGCATCGCTATGAAAGCTTTGTTCGTCCCTGTTTGTTTTGTTTTCAAAATCTCTTCATTAAATCGCTTCATATTATAAAGCTTCGTTAATGGATCATGGTCAGCAAAAAATTTAAAACGCGCTAATAAATGATTATGCTGAAACGATAGCTTGGTGAATGAAAACAAAATTAGCATGCTGATTTGAAATGTAATATAGCGTAACAAATAAAAATCAGTATCTAAATGAACATAAAAAAGAAAAGGCAGATCACATGCCGCCCATATAATCGTAGAATACAATAATGCTTTACCATAGTTTATTTTTTTCCAATTTACACAATATCTAATAATTAAACTGATTACTGCCGGAACAGTAATGCCAAAGATTACTCCAGGCAAAGCGCCGAGCCCCCCTAAAGATAATCTTCCAATCGCGGAAATAATGACTACTGGGATAACATATAATGGCCCTTGAATAATCCCAATAAAGGAAATAGGTATCGCTCTTAAATCAAAGCGAAAGCGATTCTCTATTAATATCGGGAAATAAAATAAGGCGATAACAGTTAATGAGACAATGATTATATGTACTATCGCCGTCAATTTTTTCTTTTGTCCATAGGTAAAGTATAGATGTTGGACACAGAGATGCATAAATAAGATGATTGCCATATTGGCTAACATTGTTTTTATCAAAAACAGTAACCTTCTTCCACTATTCCCACTATTAACCAATATAGCAATTCTAGTAAAAAAATAAAAGATTTTTTAACTATCGATAACCCATTTCAGAGGAAATATCTTTAGCACTTTTCTTTGTATTTTCCTTGATCATTTCTAGATGTGTTCCTTCAAAACGATAGGATGGGCCACTTACGGCTAATGCAGCAATCACCTGTCGATGATAGTCGTAAATAGGAAAGGAGATTCCTGTTGTCCCTTCATCTTGCTCCCCATAGCTAATAGACAACTCATTTCTTTTAATTTCTTCTATTTCATTTATCATCTGACTTTTATTTAAAGGGCGAAGGGTTGCTGTATCTAATATTTCTTTTCTTTTTTTATCTGGCAAGAAAGCTAGTAATAATTTTGGCCCTGATCCTAGGTAGAGTGGAGATCGTTTTCCTATTCTAGTGTATAATCTTACAGCATGGGTGCTCTCTACTTTTTCAATGTATACAGCTTCATCCTGATTGACTATGACGAGGTGGACGACCTCATTAATTTCATTTGCAAGTTTCTTCATATAAGGAAGTGCTACTTTTCTAAGCTCTAACTGTTCGGAAACTAATTGGCCAAGCTCCATTAACTTTAAGCCAAGTTTATAACGCTTGTCATAGTCCGAATCCATTGTTTTAGTCAAAAAACCACAGTATTCTAATGATGTTAGCAGCCGGTAAACGGTTGGTTTTGGCAATTGTACGCGCTCTGTAATTTCTTTTAAGCTTAGCTCCGATTTTTCTTCGGTAAATAAATCCAACAAGCCCAACGCTTTAATAATACTTTGATTCACTTTACTCCGACTCCTCAAGGTATGAAAATTCTCCCCCTAAGACATAGAGGGAGAATCAATTCACTATTAGATTTAAACCGTTACATTTGAACGGGACCCTTCGCTTTTATCAATAATATTTACATCCCGTTTCGCCATTTCTTTAATATATTCCTTACCTGGAACAACCTTTTCAGGTGCAAAGACACCTTTTTCAGTAATTAAACCACTGCCAATCATTTGTGCAACTACGGAAATCGTATTGGCGGTTGCACGTGCCATCGCTGTTACTTGATTTTCACGATCTTTATAGGTTACTAGTTCATATTCATATTTTTTCGTTTCTTCAGCTTTTGTGCCTTCAACAATGACACGCAGAAGGACAGCATCATCTTTTTCACCTAGCTCAACAATCGGATCTAATGCTTTTAACAGGACATCACGAGGTTTAATCTTCTGTCCGTTCACCTCAACCACGTAGTCATTTCTAGTTAAATTTAAGTCTACAAGTAATTGAAATTTTTCAGCATGACCACGGTAACGGATCGTCTTATATTCAAGTGTCTCTACGTCCGGATAAGATAATGATAATGTTGATGTTCCTCCAGCAGTATGAAAAGCTTCAAGCGGTCCAAATCTCTCAAAATGGATGGTTTCAATTTCCGATAAAGACGGCACTTCTTGCTTTATTCCGTTTCTGATTACTAAAGATGGATCGGTATAGTGGTCAAATACCCCTTCCATTGAAAAGACATGATTATATTCTAATGGTGGCTCTGGCACAACGGGTATCCCGCCTACATATATCTTAATTGATTTGACTTCATCTAACTGACTCGCGCCGTAACCGGAAAGAATATTGATCATTCCAGGTGCAACTCCTAAATCCGGAATTAAGGTAACGCCTGCATTCTTTGCTTCCTCATTCATGGCTAGCACATGATCTGTTGCATGACCAATATGCCCGCCTAAATCAACACAATTAACCCCTGCATCAATGGCAGCTCTAGCGACCCTTTCATTAAATGTATAAAAGAGGGCATTTATAATAACATCATACTCTCGGACAAAGTTTGTTAATTGGTCTTGATTTGTTGCATCTAAATAGGCTGCTGATAGTTTGGTAGAGTTCAGTTGCTGACAAACGGCTTCCGCTCTTTTTACATCGACGTCTGCCAATGTGACTTTCTCAACCCCCGCACTATTTACTAAATCTCTAGTAGCTTCTTTCCCCATAAGTCCCGCACCTAAAACTGCAATTTTCATGTAAATTCCTCCCAAGTTCGTTCGAATTCATTGAATATGCTGCTTAAAATAAACTAACTATCGCACCCTCTTTGACTTACTTTCTTTTAAAATAAGTAAACAGAAGGAAGCAATTGATAGAAGTAGTCTGGTATTATTGCTAGTTATCTCTATCAAAGTGACTGATTGGCATACATATTGCCGGTATTTCGCCGATTATCTATATCATAGCGGCTCTTTGACTTACTTATTTCGGTATTTCGCCGATTATCTATATCATAGCGGCTCTTTGACTTACTTATTTCGGTATTTCGCCGATTATCTATATCATAGCGAGTCTTTGACTTACTTATTTCGGTATTTCGCCGATTATCTATATCATAGCGGCTCTTTGACTTACTTTCTGTCCATGTTTCGCACATTATCTATATCAAACTGCTCATTACGAGCCCAAGACATACATCCCAACTCACTATAATTGACTATCAATCTTCCAAAATTATTTATTCTACATCTATTTGTGCACGTTGCAACTTACCACTATAATCCACATACACGCTCTTCCACTCTGTAAATACATCAAGTGCTTGAACGCCGGAATCTCGATGACCATTACCCGTACCTTTCGTTCCACCAAATGGTAAGTGTATTTCAGCACCTGTAGTGCCCGCATTTACATAGACAATTCCGGTATCAAGATCACGTTGTGCAGCGAAAACGCGATTTACATCTCTTGTAAAAATGGAGCTGGATAATCCATATGTAACTCCATTATTAACCTCGATTGCTTCCTCAAAACTTTTTACAGGGATAATCGAAACGACTGGTCCGAAGATTTCCTCCTGGGCAATTCTCATATCAGGACGGACATCTGTAAACAATGTTGGCTCATAATAATAGCCATTTGCATGCTCCTCATGTTTGACTATAGAACCTCCCGCTAATAGCTTTGCACCTTCATCCTTACCGACCCCTACATACTCATGAATTTTCTGCAATGCACTTCCATTAATAACAGGCCCAATCTTGACACTCTCATCTAACCCATTACCGAGAGTTAATTTTTCCATTGCTGCCAAAAGTCGTTCTTCTAATTGTTCCTTCACACTCTCGTGAACGATGACTCTGCTACATGCTGTACATCTTTGTCCACTCGTTCCGAAAGCACTCCACAAGATGCCTTCCACAGCAAGTGTTAAGTCCGCATCATCCATCACGATGACCGCATTTTTACCTCCCATTTCAAGTGATACACGTTTTAAAAGTCTTCCGCATGTTTCAGCAATTGTACGTCCGACTTCATTTGAACCTGTAAATGATATGACATCTATATCGGGATGCTCAACCATTGCATTTCCTACTTGCGAGCCTGAACCACAAACGAGATTAATCACTCCTTTAGGTAAACCCGCTTCCTCAAATATTTTGACTAATTCTCTTGCCATTAACGGCGTTTCTGATGCTGGTTTCCAAATTACTGCATTTCCTCCCACGATTGCCGGGAATGACTTCCACGTTGCAATGGCTATTGGGAAATTCCACGGGGTAATAATTCCAACGATACCAACCGGTACACGAATGCTCATAGCAAATTTATCTTTTAATTCTGAAGGTGTCGTATTTCCAAATAATCGTCTTCCTTCACCCGCCATATAGAACGCCATATCAATACCTTCTTGTACTTCCCCACGTGCTTCTTCGATCACTTTTCCCATTTCTTGGGTTAAGATGCGGGCTAACTCCTCTTTTCTTTCTTTCATAATCAAGCCAACGCGGTACAAAAGCTCCGCACGTTGTGGTGCCGGGACTAATGCCCATTTCTTCTGCGCTTTTTTCGCAGCTTCTACTGCATGATCTACATCTTCTTTCGATGATAAAAGGAGGTCACCGATTGCTTCACCAGTTGCTGGATTAATGATCGCCGCGTACTTTTCTTCTGCAGGAACTGTCCATTCACCGTTAATATAATTTACTACTTTTTCACCGCTAATAACTGTATTTGACATATAGAACCTCTCCTTAATAAAAATTATGATTTGTTTCGAATTTGATCGATTGTTTTGGACGTCGAGATTTGTTCACGATCCATTTCAATTTCAATAACCGTAGGGATTTTGCTCGTCATCGCTTCTTTTAATGCAAGTTCAAGCTCATTTCTTGTATCCACTTTTACGCCATTTGCATTCAAGGAATGGGCAAGCCCGATAAAATCGATATTTCCTAAATCAGTACCACTAATTTTATTCGGATAATGCATTTCTTGATGCATACGAATCGTTCCATACATTTGATTGTTAAAAACGAGACTAATGACCGGAATTTGGTAACGTGAAGCTGTTTCTAGCTCCTGAACAGTCATCATCATTCCGCCATCACCGGATAGGGAGACAACGGTAGCATCAGGTTTTGCTAATTTCACACCAATTGCCGCAGGCAGTCCATACCCCATCGCTCCAGATGTTGGACCTACATACGTTTTTTCCTTCTGAAATTGAAAATAAGAATGGAGCCAACCAGCAAAATTACCTGCATCATTGGTGATGATTGCGTTCTCTGGAAGATGTTTTTGCAGTAATTCGATCACATCAAAATTCGTTAGCTTACTATTATGATGATTACTTGTTAACGTGGATGCTTTTTCATAGGTGTGGCGACATTTATCTACCCAATCCTTCCAATTTGGTTGGATAGTTAAATTCATGCAAGCAAGTAAGGTCTTTTTTGCATCTGCGACAATCCCCATTTCAGGTGGATAGACATTTCCTAGCATATCTGCATCGATGTCAATATGAATTAATGTTTGGTTTTTGGAGAGTAATGTGTAGTCTTGTGTTGTCACTTCAGAAAGTCTCGTTCCTATTGCGATAATAACATCGGCTTCCATCGTTGTTTCGAGAACTCCCTTTGCAGTTCCTAACCCTAGATGACCGACATATAAGGGGTGATTATTCGGAAACACATCATGCCTACGAAACGCCGCTACAACGGGTAAATGGAATTTCTCAGCAAAATCAATTAGCGCCTGTTCCCCATTTGAATGGATCACCCCTCCACCGGCGATAATAAGTGGATTTTTGGCTCCTTCTAAAATTTCCCCAATTTCCACAACCTCTTCTATTGCGGGAGAAGGCCTTGGAATTTTCACTTTCGGACCAAAGGACATTTCACTTTCAACTTTTAACATATCTTCGGGCAATGATATAACCACCGGTCCAGGTCGACCCGTTTGTGCAATACGGAAAGCACGCTGAACAAGTTCAGGCACCCGTTCGGCATCTTTAATTTCAACTGTCCATTTTGCAATATGACCGAAAAACTGGTCTAAATCCACTTCTTGAAATCCTTCGCGACCGCGAAATTTACTATGAACTTGACCAAGAAAAACGACCATTGGTGTAGAATCTTGATAAGCAGTATGGACCCCGATTGCTAAATTTGCTCCACCCACACCTCGAGTAGCCATGACAACACCCGGTTTCCGTGTTGCTTTTGCATACCCTTCTGCCATAAAGGAGGCGCCACCTTCATGCCGTGCAGAAATTAAATCGATAGTCTGCTCATCATAAATCGCATCCAATACAGGCAAGTAACTTTCGCCAGGTACACAAAAAACCTTCGACACCTCTTCAATTTTCATGCACTCAATAATCGCTTTTGCCCCTGTCATAACTCGCTTCTTCTGTTCCTTTTCAATGATTTGGGACATGTTTTGTCACCTCTAGATTCAGGGATTTTATTCTTTTTACAGCTTCATCTAGTCGTTCGGTTGGGACAGATAAAGAAATGCGAAAATATCCTTCTCCAGATGGGCCAAAGGCATTTCCCGGTGTAATAATGACGCCCGCTTCTTCCAATACTTTTTCAGCAAATTGTTGTGAGGTGAATCCAGTTGGCACAGGTGCCCAAATGAAAAACGAACCTCTCGGTTTTTCTACATGAATACCGATATCTTTTAAGGCAGCCAACATTTTTTCTAAGCGCTCATTATACACGGCATTATTCTGTTCAACGGTTTTATAATCACTGTTTAGCGCTTCTGCACCTGCTTTTTGTATGGGTAAAAATTGACTTGTGTCACAATTGCTTTTTACATTAGATAAGGCACGAATAATTTCACGATTCCCGACGACATAGCCAATTCTCCAGCCGGTCATATTAAAACTTTTTGATAGGGATCCGAATTCAACGGCAAGATCTTTTGCACCTTCAATTTGTAAAATACTTGGGGCTTTAAATGAATCAAACGTAACTAATCCGTATGCAGAGTCGTGGATGACACCTATTTGGTGTTGTTTTGCGAAGGCAACTGCTTCTTCAAATACATCTAATTCAACAGTTGCGGCTGTAGGATTTCCTGGATAGTTTAAGAACATGAGCTTCGCCTTTTCACAGATGGATGGTGAAAGCTGAGAAAAAATCGGACGATATTGATCCTTTGGATCAAGTGGTAAATCAATACATTCTCCTCCCGCTAAATAGGTAGCAGTCCTGTATACAGGATAACCGGGATCTGGAATAAGAACGGCATCACCAATGTCTATCATTGCTGGGATGACATGGGCTATCCCTTCTTTAGAGCCGATTAAGGTAAGAACTTCAGTGTTAGGATCTAATTCCACATCATATTGTTTTTTATAAAAGGCAGCAACTGCCTCTCGGAATTCCTGACATCCAGAATAACCGGAGTATTTAAAGTTGTGTGGATCCTGTAATTCCTTAATTAACCGCTCAACAATAAAATTTGGTGTCGGTAAATCAGGTGCGCCAATGCCTAAATCAATGACGTCTACCCCTTTTTCCTGCAGCCGTTTCTTTTTTTCGTCAATGACGGAAAATAAATAAGGCGGCAAACCTTGAACCCGTTTGGAAACTAAAGAAGACATCCGATTCCCCTCTTTCCATATTCAATTCCCTGCATTTCATTATATGAAATACAGTTTCATATATTACAAAGTTCATTATATGATAGCGTTTTCATTAATTCAATAGTTAATTCCAAATTATCTAAATATTATTTCGGACATCAATTGGTATTGTAATCAGTTTTCTATTTATTGCCTGTTAACAAAAGCATGTGAAAAAGTGAAGCGGTAAGATTACGAGATTGTAAAAATACAGAAAAAGGGAACCAAAATTATCAGTGGTTCCCTTTGTGTTTCTGTACTATTTGATTGTATTGATACTTTCCGGTACCTTAACGGATCTTTTCCTCTTGCCACGGGACCGCTTTCTCTCTTTCCGGTACCTTAGCAGATCCTTCTCTCTGACCATGGGACCGTCTTCTCTCTTTCCGGTACTTTAACGAACCCTTCTCTCTGACCATGGGACCGCTTCTACCCTTTCCGGTACCTTAACAGATCCCCCCCTCTTACCATAGGACCGCTTCTTCTCTTTCCGGTACCTTAACAGACCCTTCTCCCTTGCCATGGGACCGCTTCTACCCTTTCCGGTACCTTAACAGATCCCCCCCTCTTACCATAGGACCGCTTCTTCTCTTTCCGGTACCTTAACAGACCCTTCTCCCTTGCCATGGGACCGCTTTCTCTCTTTCAGGTACCTTAACAAATCCTTCTATCTCGCCAGGAATCGCCCTATAGAAAATAAATGCTTAATAAAGTTCAAACACTATCTTCTCGTTCTCTCAATTAACTTAAATTTCTGCCAAGGTCTGATTTTATCTAACAGAAAGGTTTCCTCGTCTGCTATAGATCCAATCGTATTCGTCTTCCCCTCATTCTCCATATCTTGTAAGGCGATATGTAATTCCCCTTTATATCTCTCGTAGTGATTATTATCAATGGTTACACTTCCACGCGTAATTGAATCAGTATCGTGAGCAGGGATGGATTCTTGTTTATATTGTACGCGGCTTTCTGTTGAGCGAATCACATAGGCGGAAACATCCCCACGGTTCACATGAATTTTTTCTAAAGCAATTTTCTTTTCTAACTCCGAAACGTTAGGGACAAAATCAACACTTAACTCCAATAAATAGCGATTTAATTCGGATAGTTGTTTTAATTCCTCATCCGAAGCAAAAGCATTTCCAATAATTAAATCATCAATTAATCCAGTATTATATAAATCTTTTGCTTGAACGGTAATAGGAAGATAGCGATGCTCTTCCAATGACGGAAGTCCTTCTTGCACTGGCCAAGGACCATATTTTGCATGACTTGAAGAGATCATTGCAGCTGTGCGAATTCCATGTTCTTTATACTGCTTCGAACATTTGATAAAATGTTCCCGCGATAATCCAGTATACTTGCGAGGATAAAAGTTATGACAGCCAATTAACGAATGTTTATTCGGAGAATACGATAGAATTTGCTCTAAGTAGTTTGTACCTTGGCTCATATTCAACTCAATTTTCAAGCCATATTCATTTAACGACATGATGCTTTCCTCTAAACCTGAAAACCCAAGATCAAGTCGTAAACCTGATAAACCAAGCTCTTTAAAATAGCCTAAATCTCTAAATGATAAGTTAAGGTCTTGAAAAACACTCGGACTGACATCGGCAATAACTTCAAACCCTAATTCATTAGCCTTTGTTAATAAAACCTTTAATGTATGTAAATCCTTTTCTTCACTTGCAGACATTAGACAGGTAAACATTCGAGTAAATCCATACGAACTTGCTTTTTCAAGATAATCGATTTGGTCTTTTTCAGTTCCATATTGCGGATAAACAGAAATTCCAAGTTGTCTCAATGCTTTTCCCTCCTTTTAAAATAAATAGGGAGAGATGGGCAAATATGTCCATCTCAGCCTACCAAATTATTTATTCATTGATTCATATAACTCAACAAACTCTTTTGCAAGATCCTTAAATGTAATGGCATTCATTAAGTGGTCTTGTGCGTGCACAAGGAATAGGGTGACTTCTGCTTTATTTCCACATGCTTCATTTTGGATTAATGATGTTTGCACGTGATGCGCATGCAGCAATTCCGTTTCCGCTTTCTCGATAAGTTCATTCGCTGCTGCGATATCTTTTCCCTTAGCTGCTTGAATAGCTTCGACTGCGTCACTTTTTGCATTTCCACTATGAGTAATGATTTTCATGACAATTTCTTCTACATTCATTATATGTTCTCCTTTGCTGACTATTTCGCTTGTTGAATCGGATTGGCATGTAATTGCTCGTTTTCTTTTTTCAGAAATGCTCGCTCAGCCATTTTGATAAATGGAATGTAAATAATGATTGAAATGACTAGATTAATTGCCGCCAAAACTCCGCCTTTCCATGAAGCTGTTGCAACCACTCCACCGATAATAGGCGGTGTTGTCCATGGAAGCAAGACAACTGTCTTAGGAACAATGCCTGTAGCAATCGCAAAATAACTAAGAATCGTTAACACTAATGGCGTTAAAATAAAAGGAATAAACAAAATTGGATTTAATACAATTGGCAATCCAAATACAACTGGTTCATTAATATTGAATAATCCTGGTGCTACTGATAACTTCGACAAATCTTTATATTGCTTATGTTTACGGCCAGAAATTAAAATGGCAATCAACAGTCCAATCGTTGCTCCTGATCCACCTAAATAAACAAATCCGTCAAAGAACGATTTCGTAACAATGTTTGGTATTTCTGCACCAGCTTTTAATGCAGCAATATTTTCATTAATAGCCGGTAAATAAACCGCTTGCATTAATGGTTCTAAAATATTTGAGCCATGGAGACCAAAGAACCATAAGAAATGGTTCACAATCGCAATGACAATGGCAGACCATAATGTATTGGCCAATTTTGCAATTGGTGCTTGTAATAAATCATATAATGCTTGATGTAAGTCAGGAATCCCTAATTTAACTGTAATAACTTTAATAAGACCGAAAATCGTCAACGTAATCATTGCTGGTAAAAGAGCGGCAAAGGATTTAGATACTGCCGGCGGTACGCCATCAGGCATTTTTACATTCAATTTAGAATTTCCTAGTAATCTAGTAAATATTTCAGTTGATACTAACGCAACAAAAATTGCTACGAAAAGACCGGTAGCACTTGCCCATGATAGCGGAAACCCACCATCCTTCGTTGTTGCCATAATTGAGAGCAATGCTGCAATGGAAACTACCCCTGAAGAAAGTCCATCTTTATCATAAGATTTTGCCAAGCTATAGGCGATCGTAAATGCAACAAGCAATGATACAATGGCAAAAGTTCCTTGCCACAATACGCCGCCAAACATCGTCCAGTTTTCACCGAAAACAGATTTCATAAAGCTTTGATAAGCATCTATTGGCAATGCGTTAATTAATGTTGCAAATGATCCGAGAATCATTAATGGCATGATCGTCACAAAACCATCACGAATCGCAACTAAATGCCTTTGTGCTCCTATTCGACCTGCAACAGGAACAAAATATTTTTCTAATACCCCTATTAGTTTATTCATTATTGTTTCCCCCTTTTTTCCTATCCATCGAGTGATTGCAACGCTTTACCTAAAACGGCTTCCCCGTTCATCGTTCCATAATCCATACTATCGATTACTTGAACAGGAATTCCTTTACCAGCAAGTTGCTTCTCTAGTTTCCCCTTTAAAAATCGCACTTGTGGACCTAATAGTAAAATATCAATCTCTTCAAAATGGTTTCGAGCCTCGGCTTCTGCTACTGCAAAAATTTTAATTTCTTCTCCCTTTTGTTCCGCTGCTTTTTCCATCTTTGTAACTAATAAACTTGTAGACATTCCTGCTGAACAAACTAACATAATTTTTTTCATTTCTTTTCTCCCCTTATCAACTACAATTAATTGTTATTTCAGATTACAGAGAGCGCTTTCACCTCCTATAATCTATATTGATGCAAGAAACGTGCCAACAAAAAAACTGCAATAGTACGTATTTCCTACCTTAAAAAAAACGCAAGTATGTAATTCGATTTACACACTTGCGTTTTCTAATTACACACATTATTTACGATTCTCCATAAACATTTGACACAAGTAAGCGATTTCGGATTCCGATAAAATAAAATAATATTCCTTCTCAAGACTTGCCAAGGTTTCTTTTATCACACTCATTTCACGAGCATACTTTTTTCGAAATTGTTCAAACTCATGAAACACTCGTACCGGCTGATTCAATTTCATATTTTCGATTAGAAAGATAAGATGGATGATAATTCCCTTATCTACCCCATCTTCAAGAGTAACATTTAATTTTCGTTCAATCTCATGCATAAGATTTCGGATTCTTTGAATTAATTGCATAATAGATGGAATCGTTTTAATATGTCCTTCAAGAGAGTTCGCCATTTTTTGAAATGGCTCGTCATCTTTAATTAGTTCCTCGATTTCTATGAAAGAATTTTTTTGAAAAATATCAATCGCCGAATAAAATGGTATATCGTCATACTGAAAATGAACGGTGCCAACAATTGCTAAAATATCATATTGTTCAGTGATTTGTGCGATTTTGTCTGTAAATGCTTGACGATTTAAAAATTGTAAAGACAACAGTTCGATATCCCTGTTTCCAATAAGGCTCTTTAGCTTCGATTTTAATTTAAGAGCAACTCCTTCACCTGTAAAGCAAGCTGTAATAATCGCCTTCTTCAATGATTTTCCGCGGGATTTAATTGTATTAGACTGATAGTCGAACAACTGCAAACAACTTTGATAAATATCATCCAAACTTCTCCCTAATGACGCTTTGCGCACAGCCTCCATTACGATAGGTGTGCTCGTCATGGAGATCGTCCTCGTTTTCACACCTGTTTCTTCAAAAATTAAATTTCCAAACGAAGAAAGTGACCCCATATCGACAAGAAAAAGAACACCTTTTGAATGGTTCATATTTTTCACCGTATTTTTAACACGTTCATACATTTCGCCAACTTCCATTGATAACGGCATATCGATCGCTTTTCCTTGCTGAACTCCTAGTAATTCCTGAACAGTTTGCAGCATGCTTGTAGCAGTTGATTTCCCATGCATCATAACAATAATGCCGACAAGTTGTTCTTGATGATACATATTTTCTTCAACATCAGAAGCCAAAAACATCGTAATATAGCCAATTTCATCAAGTGGGATTTCTACATCCATTTCTTGTTCAATCATTTGCGCAACTTCAATCGAAATCTTAAATTCCATCGAATATTTTTTGCGAATATCATTTAAATTCGGATGATAAATTGCTGAATTTTGCCGAATCCGGTCAATCGTCCCTTGTAAATGAAGAGCAAAGGCAAATTTCATTTTTTTACTAAATGTTCTTTTCAATTCTTGTTCCGCAAATTGATAAATTCTTTCCGTCATTCCCCAAATCGATTCATTTACAACTTCATTTACACTACTAACAGGAAGTTGGTCTAAATATTGATTGAAATATTGATTGATATCTACTAGAATTTCCTTTTGTATTTCCGCCTCACTTCTACCATCTTGATGCAAATTGTGAAGCTTCCGTTCTATGACATCATATAAATTATCTTCTGTCCCTATGGCTTCCTCCTTATTTTGCTGCTCATGAAACTTGAAAATCTCTTGGTCACTGCCAATAAGCTTGTTCATTTTTTCACGAAATTCTTTCGTATCAAGCAGTCCTTTTTGAACATGGACTGGTAAATCCATTTGCGTTATATGTAAGTATTGAATTTGATTAGATTTATAGTTAAGGAATGCTTTGGCACATGCTAGTTTCAAATCGCGTTGGAGCTGACCAATATTTGCACTCGTATGATAAAGCAATAATGCACTAAGTGCCCTACGGTCAACATACACGGTCTCATTCAGGCGTTTCGATTCTTGTATAAGAAAATATTCGATCAGCTCATACCTTTCCTCCATCCTTCGATCCTTTAATGAGGGAAGGGTAATCGTCATTGGAATCCTTCTAGTAAAGGTTTCAAGTAAAAATGACTCGGGAATCTCCGTTGTTGCACCGATGATTTGAACAGAAGCTTTTCTTAGAGAATCAGTCTCTCCTAATCTTCGAAACTCACCTTTATCAATAAATGTGAACAACATTTCTTGACCTTCATGGGGAAGGCGGTGAATTTCATCCAGAAATAAAATTCCTTGATCACATTTTTCAAGTAATCCAGGGCGGTCTATATCCGCTCCCGTAAATGCCCCTTTTTTTATCCCAAAAATATGCCCGTATAAGAGCTGTGGATTTTGAGAATAATCAGCACAGTTAAATGTAATAAACGGAGCATTTTCCTGGATAACCTTCGAGTCTTTTGCGTATTCATACATACATTCGGCGAAAAGTGATTTTCCAGTTCCCGTCTTTCCTAAAATGAGCGTATGCAGCCCTCTAGGCGGATATAAAATGGCAGCTTGTGCCTGTTGAACGGCCACTTTCAAACTTCCTTCTGCTCCAATTAAACGTTGAAAAGGATAGTTTTGAAGCGTTGATGGGATTCGATACTTAATTGGTTTTCCACTACCTTTTTCAATCTTATTTTCTTTAAATAGCTCATTTAAATACCTGCTGACATTTGTTCGATCCAATTGAAATTTTTCTGCAATCTCCAGTGCAGAAAAACTCTCTTTTGTTGTTTGTAAAAGATGCAAAATTTCGTCTTTACGGCTCATTACATCCCCCTCATCCGGTTCATAACAGTAATATCTTTATTTTAACTGGTATGTGAAGGCGTTTCCATCTTTAAATATATTCTTTCATAAACAGCTTTTAAAAAAACTCGCCGCATTACATGGATGGGCGAGTTAATGACATGTTTATTTTGGCCTATTTCGTTCTTACATCGTAGTCTTAATGACTATATGCGCTAATAGGAATGCTTCACCGGCCTTCTAAATAGTAACGTTACACCGATTTTCTTACATATCGTGACATAATGCATAAGCATAATGAGTAATGCCCCCGTATTCATGCCAAGAATGATTCCTGTCATATTAAATTGCTGATTCGAACCAAGGATATACATCATGACGAACATAACGACCGTTGACCATAGAAAATGTAGGAGCGTGTCCTTAATCAGACCAATGCCAATCAAAATCGCTTGCATCGGAATTGCAAAAAAGTGAAACAAGAAATATGGCCAAAGTAATTGTAAGTAAAGCGGTGCAATATCTGAATCAAAAAACATATGGGTGAGCGGTTTGGCAAAGATATGAAAAATAATAATCGCAGGTATTCCATAAATAAACGTCATGAGTATGACTTGCTGTAAAAGATTGCGAAGCTTTTCAAAATCCCTTTTCGCATATGCTTCAGATACCGTAGGAATGAGGACAGTTGATAAAGAATGAGCAATAAATGCTGGAAAGAAGCCGATACTAAATGCTACTCCGGTTAACAACCCAAAGTGCTCAATAGCCATCGTTCCCGAAAATCCCGCTTTCATTAATGCAGCCTTGATTAAAAAGGGTTGTATCGCATGTGTAATAGAGTGAGAAATTCGCATACCTGTTGTTGGTAACGAGACAGACATCAAACTTTTTCTCACCGATTTACCTGTTAAACGGGCATTGTTCTTATTTTTAAAATACTTAAATTGGAGAAAAAACGTATTGACCAAATAAATAAAAACGATTAACTCACTTCCAACTAAAGTGCATAATGCGATAAAAATCGCTTTATCTAGTTCAAATTGAAACAATTTATAAATAATCACAAGGAGGCCTAATTGAACGATTCTTCGTAAAAAATTGGCCGTTGCAATTTTGCCCATATGCTGTACACCCATAAAATATCCCCTAGCTACTGATGAAAAGGATACAAGTGGGATGATTACGATGACTAATGCTCGAATATAGGGATGATAATGATTAAATACAGGAAGAATGGGCAGTACCAAAATAGAGACTACTACTAATACAATAGTAAAAAGCACGGTAAAGCGGATGGCGTGCTGAAGCATACTAAAATGATACTTCTCTTCCTTTTCGGCAATGAATTTTGAAATCGACACGGGTAATTCCATACTTGCCAACACAACAATAAAGAAAATAACTGGCAAAATAGACATATATAAGCCCATTCCAACTTCACCAAGCTCATTTGCTAGCACCATATTTATAAAAAATTCAACACATTCACCAATAAATGCAACAACAACTAACAGAAACGTTCCTTTAAAAAACGTACTCATACAGTCTCTCCTATCCAATAAAGCTCTAACTATTAAACAAGACATCTAATAAAGGATATGAGACAAGTCTAGATAATATTTTAAAAATTTTATTGGATACAAAAAAGAGCAGAGATCTGATGCCCTACTCTTACGATAATGCTGTTTTCTAAAATTTTGTTGATTTAAACGCTAAATAATATTGAAAACGCAGAGTGGATTGAAGCGGAAGGAGCTTGACTCCTGCAGGACATAGAGGAAAGGTCGAGACCCCACAGGCGTAAGCCGAGGAGGCTCGACTTCCTCCCTGCGGAAAGCAAGCTCCTGCAGCGGAAAGGAACGGCCACTGTTTAACAAAATTTACGAAATGAGCATAGCATAAAGCTATCTATCTTTTTTTCTTTAACCCCATTGCTTGAACCATCGCATCATAGATATGTGTATTTTCATAAAAACCAGTAAACAACTCTGCACCTTTTCCCATTGCAGTAAGGGGTACATCAACTGCTGTATGGCCGGAAGTTGTCCAATCGATAACAAACTGATCTTTGGAATTTGCTACTTTGAACGGACCATCTTCTTTTGATATCCCCTCACCAGATTCATCTGAAGGGTTCACTTCTTCGATTGTCAAACCGCCACATTCATGGTCTGCGACAACAAGCACTAATGTATCCGGATGTTTTTTCGCAAACTGTTTGGCAATGTCCACAGACTTATCTAATTGCTTCCCTGCCTTTAACATTAATTTCGCATTATTTTCATGGGCCATTTCATCAATTCCTTCCTCCTCTACCATTAGGAAGAAACCTTTTTTATTTTTAGATAAAGTGTCAATTGCCTTTTTTGTCATTGTTGGTAACGAAACAACTGGATCATAAATATCCCCTTCACCTTCTGGTCTTTGCTCAAACATTTCTTCATTAGCAAAGAGACCTAGCAGCTTATTTCCTTTTGCCTTTTTCAACTCTTTTTCATTTGTTATATATTTGTAACCTAGTTTTTTTGCTTTATTGACCAGATTTCCTTGTGTACCTTTACTTTGTTCAGACGGATCCTTTGCTGGCTTGTCTGGATATGTACCCGGATTTCCTGCTGGATACCAGAAGTCTTCGCCACCGCCTAACAAAACATCCACTTTACTTTTTTCTAAGTATTGTTTGGCAATGTCGCTTTGAGCAGAACGATTGGTAACATGTGCACCGAAAGCCGCAGGAGTGGCATCAGTAATTTGGCTTGTTGTTACAAGTCCAGTTGATTTTCCGGATTCTTTCGCTAATTCCAAGATTGTTTTTATCGATTTTTTGTTTTTGTCCACACCTACAGCACCGTTATATGTTTTAACGCCAGAAGCCATAGCTGTGGCAGCAGCTGCTGAATCGGTAACAGTCGTTGTAGAACTTGTATGCACTAATCCCGAGTAAGGCATCTTATTCATTGAAAGATCCCCTTTATTTCCGACAGCTGCTAAACGAATAGCGTCTCGATGAGCCAATCCCATTCCATCACCTACAAAAAGAATCACATTTTTTGCGTCTTTTTTAGGTATCTCTTTTGCATTTGCAAAAGAACTCATGCCAAGGGTAGTGGCAACTGTTAATGCAAGGGCCGTTTTTAACACTGTGCTTTTTTTCACTTTTAACACTCCTCGAATATGAATTAGCTTACATTTTCATCATAGCGAGGAATGTTTAAGAGAATATGAATCCTATGTAAACAATTGATTAATAGGTTTACAGTTTTTAGTTTTTGCAAGGTCGCAAATTAAAGCAACCTTGCCAATCTATTTCGTTTACGAACTTACCATTGTTCCCCCATTAACATGGATGACTTGACCTGTTACATAACTGGAATCCTCTGATGCTAAATATACGTAGGCAGGTGCAAGTTCATATGGCTGGCCCGCTCTTTTCATTGGTACATCGAGACCGAATTTAGACACTTGTTTCGCTGAAAAGCTTGATGGAATTAGTGGTGTCCATATGGGACCAGGTGCAACAGCATTGACCCTTATACCTTTATTAACTAGATTTTGTGATAATGCTCTTGTGAAGCCAACTATGGCACCTTTTGTAGCGGAATAATCTATTAATGTTTTGTTACCTTCATAGGCAACTACGGATGCTGTATTAATAATTGCACTTTTTTGTTTTAAATATGGAAGAGCTGCTTTTGTTAGATAGAAAAAGCTATAAATATTTGTTTTAAACGTCCGGTCCAACTGTTCTGTCGTAATATCTAACAGACTTTTTTGTGGGAATTGAACCCCGTGATTATTAACTAATATGTCCATTTTGCCGAATGTTTCAATTGTTTGTTTCACCACTTGTTTACAATGATCTTCGTCTGTCAGATCGCCGACTATAAGGAGACATCTTCTTCCTAACTTTTCAATTTTCCTTTTCGTACGATTGGCATCTTGATCTTCATAATGATAATAGTATGGAATAACAATATCTGCTCCCTCTTTTGCAAAGGCAATGGCGACTGCTGCCCCGATGCCACTATCTCCACCTGTAATAATGGCAACCTTGTTTTTTAGTTTCCCACCGGCTTTATACTTTTTATTATCCACGATCGGTTTTGGATTCATTAATCCTTCGATTCCTGGTTGCTTCGATTGATGCTGTGGTGGAAATGATGTTTTCTGCTTTTTGCTTCGTATATAGAACGGTTCATACGGAAACCGCGAATAAGGATTCATCCTTTTCACCTCTTTTTATAGGCATTTACCCGAATATTGTATTCTTCATAAGTGAAAAGGTGAGTCTTCGAATGTGATAAAGAACGTTTTATGTTAACCAAAATAATTTTTAGGTTGACATATAATGTTCCATTCTATTATTCTAAATTATATGAAAGGAGGATATACATGAAATTTCGGGCAATTGATATTTGTTATGTAGGATTGTTTGTTGCTTTTATGATGATTGGTGCGAATATTACTTCGTTGGTACCCTTTATGGTAATAGGTGGGGTCCCTATTACATTACAGACCTTTTTCGCTATTTTAGCAGGGGCAGTATTGGGCAGTCGTTTAGGATCAATTTCAATGATCGTTTATGCGGTAGTTGGATTAGTAGGTGTACCAGTGTTTGCACAGTTTGGTGGCGGCATTAGGGTGCTTATCAGTCCTACATTCGGTTTTATTCTTTCATTCATTATCTTAAGTTATGTTGTTGGAAAAATAGTAGAAAAAAATCAGCAATTATTCACTTATTTTATCGCTTCAATTATAGGTTTAGTGGTGAACTATCTTTTCGGAACGAATTGGATGTATTTTGCTTATAAATTTTGGGCGGCTGCTCCAGATGGGTTTACATATAAAATGGTATGGTTATGGATGGTTCCACCATTACCAAAAGATATCTTTCTTTCCTTATTTGCCGGATGGATGGCCCACCGCCTCCGTAAAACAATTAAAGTTAGCAGCTTTCATTCGAAAGCAAGCATTGAATCATAGAAAAAAGGGAAACGCAGGGTTTCCCTTTTTTCTATTTATAATGTAATAACAATCGGTTTATCCTTTGTTACAATGACAGTGTGTTCCACCTGTGCGACTAGGCTTCCATCAGGTGTTTTATATGTCCAGCCATCATCCATTTCAACTACTTCTTCCGCTCCCGTTGAGATGAAAGGTTCAAAGGCAATCACCATTCCATCTTTTAATAGATCATTATCCCATGGTTCATAGTAATTCATGATATAATCAGGTTTTTCATGGAGTGCCCTTCCTACCCCATGTCCCGTTAAGTTCATGATTACCGTGAAACCGTTTCTTTTCGCTTCATTCATAACCGCTTTTCCAATTTGATTTTGCTTTGTCCCTGCTTTAATTTTCTCCAATCCTTTATCAAATGCTTTTTGGGCACACTCACATAATGCATTTAATTCGGAGGTTGATTGGCCAACAACGAAGGAAATTCCCGTATCTGCGTAATAACCATTCCATGAACCAGATACATCAATATTAATAAGGTCCCCATCTGCAATTACGCGATCACTCGGAATTCCATGCGCCACTTCATCGTTTACACTTATACATGTGTATCCGGGAAAATTATACTCCCCTTTTGGTCCCGAAATCGCATCATTTTCTGCAAATAGTTGGCCGGCCCGTTCATCTAATTCCTTGGTTGTTACCCCAGGTTTCGTCAGATTTTTTAATTCATCACGTATAAGAGCAACAATTTTCCCGATTTTCTTCAAGCCCTCTACATCTTTTTCGTTTTTTACTATCATTTTATCTTTCCTTTCAAAATTGACATAGTCCCTTTCTATTATATAAAAAGTGCTCTTCTAATCCAAAATTACTTTCCTTATTACCTAACAACCCCTATAATATCCCAAAAAATGGCGAATTTCTCGTGAAAAAGCTCTATTTTTGTAACATTGTTGTAACATTTGTTTAAAACAACTGTAAAAAAAATTTCGACAAGTTTCTGTTATATTTAAATTAATAGAAAACTTTGAATATGAGGTGGCCCTTTTAATGAAACGTATCGCATCCCTAATTGCAGCAATGATTCTAGGAATTACACTTTTTTTACCCGTTCAATCTAGTGCAGCATTTTCTGCAAAAAATGTAATTAAAGAAGCAAAAAAGCATATTGGAACACCATATAAATGGGGCGGCGTTACTCCAAAAGGGTTCGACTGTTCAGGATTTGTCTATTATTCTTTTAAAAAGAACGGGAAGAAACTACCTCATTCATCTTCGGCTATGTACAAAAAGGGAACAAAGGTTAAGAAGTCTAAATTAAAACCTGGCGATTTAATATTTTTCAAAACAAACGGGCGCAGCATTTCCCATGTAGCGATTTATATCGGTAAGAATCAAGTTATTCATTCGGTGTCAAGAGGAGTTAAAATTGACAGTCTTTCAACAAATTATTGGAAATCAAGATATGTTGGGGCAAAACGATTAAAATAAACACTTGTAATAAACTGCATATCAATTGATATGCAGTTTTTTTGTCATCAATCTATCTGCTTATAATTATAAGACGTCTATCTACCCTATAAAGTTTCAATCTCCCTCAATTATTTGAGCTAATTTTCCGTACATATCCTCCCTCTGACTTTCAAGCGTTCTTTGTTGCATATATAATTCCTGAAGTTGATCTAACTTTATCGTCGACTCTATTTGTTTCAACAGTTCCTCAAGTTGTGATTCAATTGTTTCTATATCTACCTCTAGCACCTTCGTCGAAACTTTCTCTTCTTTTTTCTTCGGTTTTTTTTCAACTTTTACAGGCAGCATACTCCTTTGTCGTAATTCATTCATTTTTCCTTTTGCCCAATTATAATCACCATTAAACATATGAACAACTCGATTTTCTATCCAATATATTTTTTTAAATAGACGATTGAGGAAATAACGATCATGAGTTACAGCTAATATCGTACCGTTAAATTCATCGAGAGCTTCCTCCAATACCTCTCTCGAATCAATGTCTAAGTGGTTTGTCGGCTCATCAAGGATGAGAAAATTGATATCTTGATACATGAGCTGTGCCAATCGTAATCTCATCCTCTCTCCACCACTTAACTGATTTACTTTTCGAAAAACGGAATGACCGTAAAAAAGAAATTTAGCTAAAATATGCCTTGCCTCACCTTCTGTAACACTTATCTCATTTCGAAACGTATCGATAACAGATGTATCGGTTGATTGATTAAAAGCTTGCTGTGATAAGTAACCAATCTTTAAATTGCTGCCGAGAGTTACATTCCCAGAATCGGGGGTGATTTGTCCGAGCATTATTTTCAATAATGTAGATTTACCCGTTCCGTTTTCGCCAATAATAGCAACTCGATCAAGATATTGGATATGCATATTCACCTGATGGAATAGATGCTTTTCGGAAAAAGACTTTGAAACTTCTTCTAGCTTTACTACATCTTTCCCACTTCGATGGACCGCTTCAAAATCAACATTTATTTTTTTTCTTTCGAGAATGGGACGATTAATTTTTTCCATCCGCTCTAATGCTCGTTCCATATTGCGGGCACGTTTATGCAATCCTTCATTAGGCGGATTGGCTCGATTGGCCCACTCTTTCAACCGTTTGATTGCTTCTTTCATTTTTTTAATTTTTTTCTGTTGTTCTTGATAGGCTTGAAATTCCTGTAATAACCGTTCTTCTTTTTCTTTCACAAATCCCGAGAAATTCGTTTTGTACAGGTGAACTTCCCCATCTTCTAGGTCGATAATTCTATTTACGATTTCATCTAAAAAATATCGATCATGGGATATGACAACAACGGTGCCCGGATAGTCTTTTAAATAATCTCCCAGCCACTCAATCGCTTGTAAATCAAGATGGTTCGTCGGCTCATCAAGCAGAAGTAAATCGGGATTTTTCAATAATATTTTTCCAAGTCCTACTTTTGTCTTTTCTCCGCCACTTATATCGGAAAACTTTTGCGGTAGTAATGATGTAATTTGTAAACCATTCGCAACTCGCTCTAGGTTTGCTTCCATTTCGTAGCCGCCTTCTCGAATAAATTGGTCTTGGAGGTCTCCATATTTCTGTATGTCGGAATCCCTGCTTTCTTGTGCCATTTTTTCTTCAAAACTTTTCATTTTCATTTCTATTTCTACTAATGATTGAAAACTTGTTTTTAATACTTCCCTAACCGTTTGCTCATGTTGATTATCGGGTATTTGTGACAAGTAGCCAATTTCATACCCTTTTTTCCAATGGATTTGCCCTGTATCTGCTGTCTCGATCGACGATAAAAGTTTCATTAATGTTGTTTTTCCACAACCATTGCGGCCGACTAATCCGACACGATCTTTTTCCTTGATTTCGAAACTTACGTCTTCAAAGATGGCATTTCCGCCATAGGATTTGTTAATTTTATTTACACTGCAAATAATCATCTATTATCATCCTTTTTTGTTAGTTGTTTTTGGTTATAAACGATGACCGTTCCTTTCCGCTGCAGGAGCTTGCTTTCCTCTATATCCCGCAGGAGTCAAGCTCCTTCCGCTCCAATCCACTCTGCGTTATCAAAATTATTTAAAGCAAAACCATAATTTCTCAGAAAAGAGCATTTCATAAAATAAAAAGCCATAGGAAAGAGATCCCATGGCTAATAAGTTATAAATTAATTTGGTTTAAAAAAATAGAGAGAGCAAGAGCCCTCTCCTAAACCGAACCGAATTTAAGTTTTAGTGGGTATAGAGATTTCTCACCGTTTTTTCAATATGAAGTTGCTAAAAATGGGCAGACTGATCCCGTTAGCAGCTTGAGTATGAAAAATCGCACGGCAAATATACATATAATCCATCAATTGCCCGCGAACAAAAACGGTGTTACTCATCTTTTCCCCACCTCCTTAATCAATAGTTACCCTTATTTTAAAAGTTTTCAAAATTATTTGCAAGTCCTTTTCATATTAAAAATAGTCCCAAAGATGCTTCACTATACGAAGTAAAATCCGAAATGGCCAGAAAAATAGTTCAGGTATCCAAAACAAAAGATCCAAAATGAAATCCCAAAAGGTATATCGTTCGTTCTTTTGCTTCTTAATGGATTTTCTGCTTTGTTTTTTCATTAGTTCTCTCCCCGAAGAATCAACATAACTTATTCAGACTCCAACAACTGTTCCAACACTTTTTGGATGTCTAAGCCTTCTTTAAATGTGATCAGTCGTGCTTTTTCTCCGTTAATCGCATTTACAATCTCACTGATTAAATCCTGAAGTTCATTATTTACCGGCACATCAATGATTGCGCGTTCTTGATCCTTATTTTCACCTTCAAGTACACTCCAATTTTTCAATGCAATGGTACCTTTTTCTCCATAAATTTTAAAGAGAATTTCCTCTTTTCTCCCAACTCCACTTAATCCATCAATCAAAATCGTGTTTCCATTTACAAGTTCCAATCTTGCAATTACTCCCGTTTCACAGCTACTTGGATGATTGGGGTATTCGATAAAAGATTGAACATGCTTGATTTCACCAAATAATTCTACTATCACCTGTAAATAATGAGGTGTAATTTCCCGTATAAAGCCACCTTGTTCTCTTCCAGCTATCCACGGATTTTGCTGCCAAACTCTCGGCCAATCCGGGAAATGCATAGTTAATTCGATTCTTTTAATCTCACCAATTGTTTTTTCTTTAACTCTCCTTTTTAACTCCCAAACTGCATCATTATAGGCTAAAGGAAAGTTGATAGCATGTATCACTCGAGCTTCCTTGACCGCTTCATGCATTTCTTGTGCTTCCACATATGAATTGGCTAACGGTTTTTCACAAAGTATATGTTTCCCAGCTTTTGCTGTTGCTAATACAATTTGATGGTGGAATTTTGGCGGAACCGCGACATAAACTAGATCAATTTCTGGATTTAACAACAGGTTCTTATAATCATCATATAGTTCAACGTCTTGTAATTCTTTTTTGATTAGCTGCAATCGCTCACGATTTGTATCACAAATTGCTACCACTTCTGTTTTTGGATGATGGACGAATTGCTTTAATAATCGGTCCCCTACTGCACCTAGTCCAATGATCCCAACTCTTATCATAAAAAGACACCTACTTTAAATAAATTTATATATTCAAAGCATAGTCTTACTTTTTGAATTTTTCAACGGTTTAATAGATTCCTACTACTTTTCGGCGGAGACGCTCTTTCCCTCTTTTTAAATGAGTTTTTACTGTTGATAAAGGTAAAGCTGTTTTTTGCGAAATATCTTTCATACTATAATCATGAAAGTAATATAACATTAAAGATTGCTGATATTTATTTGGAAGTTCGTCAATCTTTTTCATTAGCTCTTCCTGTAAGCTGTTTTCCATTACTGTTTTTTCAGTTTCATCCTGCATGATGATTTTTTCAATAGCCTCTTGTTTACCTTCTATCAATCGTTGTTGGACATTTTGTTTTTTCCATTCATCCTTACATTTATTTGAAGCGATTTTGAATAACCAGTTTTTAAATGAAGATCGATACTCGAAGGAATCATAGCTAATAAAAGCAGATAATAATGTTTCCTGATAAATATCCTCCGCTACCTCCCATTTTTTCATCATTGAATAAATATAATTAAGTAATGCTTTACCGTGTGTTTTTATGAATGATTCGATATCTGCAGTTTTTTGTTGCTCTTTCGTCATCAATATTTCCATTGTATATTACTCTCCCTAAACTATTTTCTAATCTTTTCCTCATTATAAAGATCCTTTTTTAAAATATAAGAAACAGTTTCTTAATTTTTACTTAAGATTGTCTTTAAAAAGATTTAAAAACGAGTGCGCAATCAAAGCAAAACAAATTTTAACAATAATGTAACTATTTATTCAGTGACTAATTATGTTACTCTTTTCTAAATGCCACTATTCTAGTAAATGAATAGTCTATGATAAACATGGTTGTTGATTTCCGCTGCAGGTACTCGCTTTCCGCGTGGCTGGCGATGAGCCTGTCTAGTTCCGGCGGCTATCGACTAGCAAACTTCCGGTCACCTCCTTACGATAAGTCATCATCGATTCACCCTTTGGGTTCATCGTGATTCCTTTATCTCAGTCGCTGCCCTCCAGTTTGTACGTCGATAAACAAGCCGCCTCTACTTTTCTAACTCCTCATCGCTTCGCTCTTGCGGGGTCTCATCTGTCCAGCTAATCCCGCAGGAGTCTCGCACCTTCCGCTCCAATCAACTTTATTGCAGAATCAACAATGTTCCTAAACAGGAATGAATAAAATACTACTGTCAAATCATACATCTTAAATAACAAAATAAACTCCGTCTTAAGTCTTAAAGCCAATTACAACTGTAGTTCGTATATCAATTGTTCAAAATTAGATAAGATACAAACAAAGGGGAAAAAATGAACTTTATTCAATTTACAGTCATTCATACATGTTTTAAGACACACGCTTCCCTTCCTAAATTATTATTTCCTGTGGGAGGACCAATCCTGTGAATCAACGTAAAATCTATTTACTGCTTACTGATACGGGTACATTGTTTACTCGAATGATTAGACTATTTACTCAAGAGCCCTTAAATCACGCATCATTAGCTTTAGATGATAAACTATTAGAGGTTTATAGCTTCGGCAGGAAGAAAATACGGAATCCTTTTATCGGGGGATTTGTAAAAGAAAATATCCGATCAGAGCTATTTAAACAAGCCAATTGTGCAATATACTGTTGTACTGTAACAGATGAACAATATAAAAAGATGCGCAGAAAAATACGAAAAATGGAAATGAATAAACAAAAGTATAAATACAATCTTATCGGTCTAATTGGTGTTCTATTTAAGATAGAAATCGAGAGAAAAAATGCTTATTTCTGCTCCCAGTTTGTAGCTTCTGTCTTAACTGAGACCGGAGTTGTTATCATTAACAAGCCAATTGCCTTTGTAAAGCCACATGACCTAAAAGAATTCCCAACATTTGAATTAGTTTATGAAGGGAAACTTGACTTCTATTGTTTTCCTGAAGAATTGACTACCCCGTTAATGATGAAATCAATGTAGCAATTAAAAATGGTGTTCGGTACTTTTTGTGCCTTCCACCATTTTTTTCTATCGTTTTAATAAAAATAATTCTTTCAATTTGATTGGTTAGTTCGATATAATTTTTATATGTGTAAAAATTACTAAAGACTGTTTTCAAACAATTGTTGTTATTTTGTACTAGATGCAAAATCCTAACTACGGGGCATATTTTCTTAAATGCGACTCTTTTTTAATGTATGATACTGATTTTTTAGGATTCTTAATTCAAATTCAACAAAGTTAAGAAAATAGCCTAACTGAAAAAGGTGTATATAGATGAGTATTTTATCCGTGAAAAACCTTAGCCATGGTTTCGGTGACCGTGCAATTTTTAATGATGTATCCTTTCGACTGTTAAAAGGGGAGCATATTGGATTAATCGGTGCCAATGGAGAAGGTAAATCAACATTTATGAATATTATTACCGGCCAGCTTCAGCCTGATGAAGGGAAAGTAGAATGGGCAAAGAAAGTGCGTGTCGGCTATCTTGATCAGCATGCAGTATTAAGAAAAGGAATGAGCATGCGCGAAGCATTAAAAGGTGCGTTTCAATATTTATTTGATCTCGAAGCTGAAATGAATGGTCTTTATGAAAAAATGGGTGAGGCAACTCCGGAAGAACTTGAAAAAATGCTGGAAGATGTCGGTACCATTCAAGATATTTTGACCAATAATGATTTTTACGTCATTGATGCGAAAGTAGAGGAAATCGCTCGTGGACTTGGTCTTGATGATGTTGGTCTCGATCGTGATGTCCAAGATTTAAGTGGCGGACAACGAACTAAAGTATTGCTTGCAAAACTACTATTAGAAAAACCAGATATTTTGCTATTGGACGAGCCAACTAACTATTTGGATGAGCAGCATATTGAATGGTTAAAGCGCTATTTACAAGACTACGAAAATGCGTTTATTCTAATATCTCATGATATCCCATTTTTAAATAGTGTCATCAATTTGATCTATCATATGGAGAATCAAGAATTAAATCGCTATGTTGGTGACTATGATGATTTCATGAAAGTATATGAAATGAAAAAGCAGCAACTAGAGTCTGCCTATAAGAAACAGCAACAAGAAATCTCCGAATTAAAGGATTTTGTTGCAAGAAACAAAGCAAGAGTATCGACACGTAATATGGCAATGTCCCGTCAGAAAAAGCTAGATAAGATGGATGTCATTGAACTGGCACAAGAACGACCAAAACCTGAGTTTCGTTTTAAAGAGGGACGTACATCTGGTAAGGTTATTTTTGAAACGAATGATTTAGTGATTGGATATGACGAACCGCTTTCCAAGCCATTAAACTTACGCATGGAACGCGGGCAGAAGATAGCGTTAGTCGGTGCGAATGGTATTGGAAAAACGACATTATTAAAAAGCATTTTAGGTGAAATTAATCCTATATCAGGTTCAGTTCAACGTGGTGATTATTTACTTACAGGATATTTCGAACAAGAGATCAAGCAATCTAATTATAATACATGTATTGAAGAAGTATGGCAGGAATTCCCTTCATTTACTCAATACGAGGTGCGGGCCGCCCTTGCAAAATGTGGGTTAACGACGAAACATATCGAAAGCAAAGTAGAAGTACTTAGCGGAGGAGAAAAAGCGAAAGTACGTCTATGCAAGCTAATAAATAATGAAACAAATATTCTAGTACTTGATGAGCCTACCAACCATCTTGACGTTGATGCAAAAGACGAGTTAAAACGTGCCTTGCAAGCCTATAAAGGCAGCGTCCTCATCATCTGCCACGAACCGGAATTTTATGATGATGTAGCAACAGAAGTTTGGAATTGCGAAAACTGGACGACAAAGTTATTTTGATTTGTAAATAACTAAAAGGTATTTTGATTTGTAAATAACTAAAGAGGCGATCTCAATTTCTTTCTTGAGATCGCCTCTTTCTACTTTATTGTAAATCAAAGTCACCAGAACCTGTTCTTACTTTAAGTTTAATTGTTCCTGACTCTATCTTCCCGATAATTCGATGCTCCGACTTGTCAGTATAATTTGCCCCGGTAACACTAACATCTCCCTCACCGGAGCCTCCTTCATAGTCAATGGCAAATGGAATACTTTTCTGCTTCGTGTTGACCGTTATCGATCCACTTGTTGTTTCTAAGCTCGTATTTCCGATATGTGCGTTTGGAACAATTTCAATATCTCCCGAGGTTGCACTTCCAATAATTGTTCCAGATATATCATCAACATAAATTTCCCCGGATGTCGCTGTAAATTCGGATTCCTTCGCCGCTAATTGATTGACTTCGATATCTCCGCTTGTTGACTTCAATACTACCTTTGTAGCTTCGTTATTTGTGACGCTGATCTCTCCACTTGTCACATCAATCGATAAATTTTCAGATGCCTTCCCATCTTCTGTAAGAATATCTCCGCTACTTGTTTTTAATAATATATTATTAGCCTGATTATTCATCGCTTTTATGCTTCCGCTAGTAGCTTCCAACGAAAGATCATTTTTTACTCGACCGTCTTCTACTAATACATCACCTGAGCTTGCTTGGAAAGAGGCGTTTTCAGCTTGAAAATCTTTTACAGCTAATTCCCCGGAAGAAGTTTTCACATCTAATGTTTGATACATTTTATCCGGTACACTAACATATAATTTTACACTGCTATAAAAAGTAATACCGAAATGAACTTTCTGTTTCACCTTTACATTTAGCGTATGCTGTTCCTCATTGACTTCCAGCTTATATTCTCCTTTTTTTCTAATACTTTCTTTTCCCGCTAATCTAATTTGAATATCTTTGTCACTTGTTTTTTCAACAATGACATCTACCGGACCGGAATTAATATCCAGTTTATCGATTCCATTACTAGAAACGCTTTTTTTCTTTTCCCATTCAGTTAAGTTTAAAATGGACCCTTTTGAAAAATACAAAGTTGCAACGGTACCAATGATTCCTATAATTAAAAGGATTAATGCTCCTCCAACCATTTTTTTCATTTTACTTTCCCCCTTTAATCACCTTCACATTGAATTTAATATAGCGAAGAATGATTGCGTAGAACCATTTTCCAACATTAATCATTGCCATACTCATTAGCAATCCTAGCGCACAGCAAATGAGTGAAAGAAAGAACTGTAGCATAAATTGTTCAAAACCGGTAAAAATAGCTGCAAATACAACGAGCAATGGTGTTATGGTTAACACAAATGCCGTCACACATAATCCTATATAAACGCCTATAAGACCAATCACTGGTCCAAATAGAAAGACCAAATTAAAGAAGCTTAAGCTAATCGTTGCAATCATGGCACGCGTAATGTTTGATACCGATTTATTCGTTTCTGCTGCACTAATTCGATAGTCCGCAATGATATCCTTCGCAATCATTTGTGGATCACCGAGTTCTGATACAACCTCTTCTTCCGTTTTCCCATTTTCCATCCCTATTGTAAAATGTTCTTCAAAATCATAAAGCATATCTTTACGATCCCGTTCCGGTACTTTTAATAAGTATTTTTCTAATCTTTTCAAAAACTCATTTCTTCCCATTGTTCATCCCCTCCGTTATAAATTGATTTACTGCCTCCGAAAATTGCCGCCATTCGCTAATCAACGTAAACATATAGTCAAGACCTTTAGTTGTAATGGAATAGTATTTTCTTGGTGGACCTTCATTTGATTCTAGAAGATAGGTAGTTAAGAGGTCATCCTTCGTTAATCGTCTAAGCAACGGATAAAGCGTTCCCTCCGCCACTTCGATTTTGCTGGATATATTTTGTGCAAGTTCATAACCGTATTGGTCCTTTTTTGAAATTAAAATTAACACACATAGCTCTAAAACACCCTTTTTAAATTGTACGTTCAAGGTCAACACCTCCTATAAGTTAATATTAGCTACTGTATATTATTCACTAGTTGATAACTATATAATAAACTACGCTACTGAATAATGCAAGGTACTGATTAAAAAAAATTAGACAGTTACTGCCTAATTTTTCATTTTCTTTCATCCACTATTTTTCCGGCATATAAATATTTTTGTTTCACTGGTACATTAAGTTCACGACAATATTGTTTTAATGTTCTTTCTTCCCTAGGTGTTACGATGGATATAACAGTACCTGAATCCGCACCTAGTCGACCGGTTCTCCCTGAACGATGCGTATATTGTGAAACATTTTCTGGTAAATTGAAATGGATCACAAAAGGAAGATTTGCAATATCTAAACCTCTTGCCGCTACCTCTGTCGTTAATAATAATGAATCCTTCCCAGTTTGCAATTGAGAAATCGCTTTTGCCCTTGCCTCTTTTTGCAAGTCACTGTGTAATTCACCAACTGCGTGCCCTTTGAATTTCATCTTTTCCGCAAGTACTGTCAGCTTTCCGATATCATTCAAAAATACAAGTGCCTGCATAGAATCTATTCGGCTCAATTTACTCAATACCTCAATTTTTTCTCTTTCTTCACAAACAATATAGATATGTTCAACTTTTCCTTCATTTTCAGACCTGGTTACCTGAATAATTTCTGCTTGCTTCATCAGCTTTTGCGCAGTTTGAATGGTATATTCCTGTAGCGTTGCCGAGAATAAAAGAAGTTGGCGATCACTTAACGTTGATTTAATGATTCCAGAAATAGTTTGCATATACTCATAAGTAAGAAGTTGATCCCCCTCATCGAGTACAATTGTTTTTACTTCGTGCATTTTCACTTTTTTTTGTTTAATTAATTCAAAAATTCGCCCCGGTGTTCCCACAATAATTTGTGGTCGTTTTTTTAACTTTTCTAACTGGCGCTTTACATTCGCACCGCCTATAAAGGAAGCTGCCTGAATATTACTCCCTTTAGACCATGTTTGGATTTCCTGAAGGATTTGCATGACCAATTCCCTCGAAGGAGCGATGATGACTTGTTGAATGTTTTTATTTTCTACATTGATTTTTTGAAGGAGAGGAAGGATATACGCTAACGTTTTCCCTGTTCCTGTCGGAGAACCGGCAATAATATCTTTTCCTTGCACTATAAGTTCTGCTGTCTGTTCTTGAATTGAAGTCGGTTGTTCAAATCCGGCTACTTCCCATGCCTCTTGAAGTTGGGGATTTAATGTCGATAAAAATGGCCAATTACTAGTCATATCTTTCTCCTTAACTTATCATTTCTATTTATACGTATTTTTACACTTTATCATACACTATCTACAATTCACATGACAAACGCGGAAAACAAGTATAAAAATTGCATAAACCTTTCCACACTTGTAAAAATGTACTGGTCACATTACTCCTATATTATTTTTAGGGACAGCAGAAGCCTATTCTCTTTTCTATCAATTTCTTTTACAATAATATAAGTTAAGTTGTTATTGATAGGGGAGATTCTCATGACTATTGAGTTACAAGAGGTTCGATTAGAAGAAAAAAGTATTTTAGAAAATATGCTTCATTTTTATCTTGATGACCTTTCTAAATATACAAATCAGCTTAAAGCAAATCAGCTAGGAATTTTTGAATATGATAGTATAGATCTTTTTTTCACAAAGACTAATTTAATCCCGTATTTTATCAAATATGAAGGTTTAGTAGTAGGATTTCTTTTATTCGTAAAAACAATTAAAAATGCACAAATCGATTATTGTGTAAATGATATATTTATTTTTACTCAATATCGAGAAAGAGGTTTTGCGGGACAAGCAGTCAAAAAATTATTTTCCGCTTATCCTGGTACCTATTATGTTGTTCAACTCGAAAAAAATAAAAAAGCGATACAGTTTTGGAGATCACTTTTTACCGAATTACATTTAGAATGTACAGAAAAACCTGTTATCGATAGTGGAGAAAGATGTTGGGCACAAACATTTACCATTCGCTAATAACATTTCATCTCATTCTTGGGAAAAGTATTGTTACTTCAGTTCCCATCCCTAATTCACTTTGAAAAATGACCTTCCCTTTCATTTCTTCAATGATTTTTATGGATACTGATGTCCCAATACCTGTCCCCTTTTCCCTTGTTGTATAAAATAATGTACCTAGTTGGGACAGTTGTTCTTTCGACATTCCTTTCCCGGTATCTGCAATTTTTAAGATTATATTGTCTTGATCCTCGTTTAAATGAATGATAACTTCACCCTTTTTTGGGGTGGCCTCAATAGCATTTTTTATTAAATTAATAAATGCTTGAGTTAGTAAGTTTTTATCCGAAAGAATTTCAGGATTACTATATACTGTAAATTTAAGATTAACTCCATTTTTTAAGGCAATTGATTCCATTAATGTCACTATATTAATAAGCAAATCTCCAAGCCTGGTATTTTCCATCTTTTTAAATTGGGGTTTGGCAAAATTCAAATAATCGTTAATGATCAATTCCGCTCTTCCTAATTCACTTAAAATTAAGGATAAATATTGATAATTATTATCCTTTTCCTGTTTTTGCATAAGTTGAAGAAATCCTTTAACAACCGTTAAAGGATTGCGAATTTCATGTGCAATAGATGCTGCCATTTCTCCCAATGTGTTCAACTTTTCGGCGCGAACGATTTCCAATAACATCTGCCTTTTCTCATTTATTTTCTCATGTAATAACATAGAGGCGAAAATTCCAAAACATTGAACAACTCCATAAACGAGAACAACATAGAAAAGGTGTAGTGCATCAGAATGTCCATCATTATGAAAATGCAAGAAACTATAAGTAATAACTAATTGACCAATAGCAATTAAAATACCTGAAGTTAGTATAATACGAATTTTCTTTTGTTTTGTTCCCACACTGTATTTTTTCCTCACAAAAAATGGATAAATGGCTGCGAAAATGGCGCTAACGAAGGCAATCATTACACCATCCCCACCCATCATAAATCTTTCAATAAATATGATGAATAATACGATAAATCCCGCGATCGGTCCGTAATATAGAAAGGAAATAACGAGTGGAATATATCGCAAATCCCAATATAATCCTAAAGCTGAAATTGAAAAAGACATCGTTAAAAAAGCACAAAAACCATTAATTAAACCTAATATGTATGGTGACTGACCCGCTTTTCTATTTTCCAAAAATATACTATTTATATGGACAGGTAAAAGAATAATAAGGATGTGTAAAATCAATTTTTCCATAAGGAAAATGACTCCTAACCATTAAAGTTTTTTCTAAAAAATAAATTCATGACTTTTTTCCTGTTTTTTCTACATGATTAGTGTTATTATACGACAACTTCATATTAATTCCCTCTTTCGTTTCTAAAATATTTTTAATAGTTAAAAGTGAAAAAAAGAAGCTGAATCAAATGATTCAGCTTCTTTCACTTTTCCCCTTCTATTTGCAGCAAATCAGAATCCACCCGATCTAATAAAAAATTGGATCGTTCCTTTCCGAAGAAGGATAATCGGTGCAATGGTCTTGTCATTGAAACATATAGAAGTTTAATATCAATTTCATTATCAAGGAATGAAGTACCAAGTGAACAAATTAACACCGCATCAAATTCTAGCCCCTTTGACAAATGTGAACTTACAATGACGACTTCGTCCTTATGAATTTCTTCATTTTCCTTTAAATATTGGATAGGGAGCTCGGAATGCGTTTTGAATAGCTGAGCTAATTTTTTGCACTCTTCATTTGTTTTCCCAATTAACGCAATTGTTTTTATTCCATCCTTGTACAATTGGTTAATCTCGTCCTCAATCGATTGAACAGTGTCCTTATCTGATGATGTTTTATGAAAAGTCGGTTTCTTTCCGTGCCTAACTACCGGTTCAACAATTGGTAAATCGATAGGAAGGAGGCGCAAAATTTGATTGGCTGCATTCATAATTTCAACTGTCGTACGATAACTTTTTTGCAGCGTTTTATAACTCGCTCTCGGAAAAATTTCATTTTGAACGATGCCCCAATCCTTAATTCCCCGATAGGAATGGATTCCTTGTGCGAGATCACCAACGATTGTAAACATATCCGTTTCAAGAACCGTTTTTAATGCATACAGTTGAAAATAGCTATAATCTTGTGCCTCGTCGACAACGATATTTTTCACACGCAAATGCTTGTCGATTCCAAACAGTTTTCCTTGTAAATAAAGCAAGGAAGCTAAATCCTCGATTTCATATATCTTTTTTGCATTCAATCGGTTCTGATATTCAATGAAAAAATTCACTTCCGATGGTTTAAGTACATCATGAGCATATTTCATCAATACTTCTTTATTAGTCACCAGCTGCTTGTAATAATAAAATAAATCATGTTTAGGGAGTTGTTTTATGTAAGTATTAACGGCGGTTCGTACTTCTTTTTTTATATCATTTAGTGCTTCAGCTTTCTTATCTAAAGCTTTTGATACATAACGACGGCGTTTTTCCGGTTCAGCCTTACTGTACAATGCTTTTTCTAGCTTAGTATCATAAAAGTTTGTCACTTTCTCAACCATTCGTTTCTTTTCCGTGCGAACATGATTTTGCAATACACGTTTAATCTTATCGATTCGATGATAATAAGGTAAATACCTATATTCATATTCCATAAGCTGTCTTAATTTCTTTCCACTATATAAACGAAACTTCGATACGAAGAAATCCTCGGTTGGAAGCAATGTTTTTAATACATCCTCTAAGTAGCGGTCAATGATATCTTTAAATAATAATGAACCTTTAAAATCTGAGACCCATTTTACTAATTCTGGCTGTTCTATATCCTGATTTATAAAATGAATGAGCTTTTCATCAGGGGATGCTAATTTTATTTTCTTTCCAATGCATAACCTAACGTAATCAACAAATGTCGTTTGAAGAATATTTTCTACACCAAGTTCCGGGAGAACCTCTGATATGTAATCAATAAATAAACGGTTCGGAGCTAAAATCATTAATTGGTCGGGCGTGAACTTTTCAGCAAATGTATAAATGAAGTATGAGATACGGTGGAGTGCAATTGTTGTCTTACCACTTCCAGCAGCTCCTTGAACAATAATCGGTTTGTTCAAATCTGCACGGATAATATTATTTTGTTCCTCTTGAATAGTCGAAACAATTTCAGTTAGACGATTACTCGCACTCTCAGATAAGGACATTTGAAGCAATTCATCATTTGTTGTTAAATCAATATCGCGGATTTCTTGAAGTTCACCATCATCAATAATAAATTGACGCTTTAAAGATAAGTATCCGTAATAGGTATTCCCTTCGGATTCATACGAAACATCACCTAAACGCCCGTCATAGTATAAGTTCGCAATTGGTGATCGCCAGTCAACAATAATCGGTTGCTGTGTTTCTTTATCAAAAAGTGACACTTTGCCTAAATACAAAATTTCTTCTTTATCCACTTTTTCTTGCAAAAAGTTAATTCTGGCAAAGTACGGCTTCTTTTCGAATTTTTTCAGTCGTTTCAATTCATCTCCAGTTCTTTGGAGGAGATTCGCATTCGTTAGCATCGTCATATAGCTAAAGCTGCTATCTTTAATATCCATCCCTTCCAGCGACTGTTTCAGATTTTCTCTAAATGTTTCTTCATTCGATTCAGATGCTTTAATAACCACATTCATATACTTTTTCGTGAACTCAAGCCTCTCAATCTCCTCTTGAAAATCCGGATGCTCGTTATTTGTCATTACTTAACCCCCTTCTAATTAAACTTTAATTACTTATAGGCAGGCAGGCAGGAAAAAGCCATGAATACACAACGAATTCATGACTTTGCTAAAATTATGTTTTTCTAAAGACGTAATTGTGATTATATAATATTCAAAATAAATTGTCTAATCATAAAGACAATTTTCATAAATTGTTTATTCTTTTGTAGAAAAGACTATTCGGCAATACTATTATTTCAATCTTTCGGAAGAAATCCATCCTATAAAATTATTTTCGTTTTTTATGTATACTTTTTCTTTTTGTGACAAAAATATAGGGTGTAGTTTTAATTTTATATTAGGATATTTTTTCTATTCGTAAAAATTCAATTTTAAACGAGAGTAGTGAATATCCGTACTCTGGAGGTATATAAATGGTAACAGGTAAAGTTAAGTGGTTCAATGCAGAAAAAGGCTTCGGATTTATTGAAGTAGAGGGACAAGATGATGTCTTCGTACATTTTTCTGCCATTCAAGGTGAAGGTTTCAAGACTCTTGAAGAAGGTCAAACCGTCACTTTCGAAATCGAGGAAGGCGCTCGCGGACCACAAGCAACAAATGTTCAAAAAGCATAATAAAAGGACTCCTAATTGGAGTCCTTTTTAATTTAGATTTGTCTTTCTTTTGGGTGCGTGGTTTCTGATCACTGCTTTAGCCTGTATCGTGGTGGATTCATGCACATAGGCTTGGATTTCTTCGCTTATTCTTCTCGTATCCGATGGATTCATGCACGTGAGCATAGATTTTCCCGCTTTTCCTTCTCGTATCCGATGGATTCATGCACGTGAGTACAGATTTTCCCGCTTTTCCTTCTCGTATCCGATGGATTCGTGCACGTGAGCATAGATTTTCCCGCCTTTCCTTCTCGTATCCGATGGATTCGTGCACGTGAGCATAGATTTTCCCGCTTTTCCTTCTCGTATCCGATGGATTCATGCACATAGGCTTGGATTTCTTCGCTTATTCTTCTCGTATCCGATGGATTCATGCACGTGAGCATAGATTTTCCCGCCTTTCCTTCTCGTATCCGATGGATTTGTGGATTCAATAAATTCTTAATTTCCGTAATCTTCCAAAAACCCGCCACGAACAAGAGGTTCCCTAGGCGTTGATTAATAAATCATTTGTCACTTTTTATATAATGGGAATTTTTACCACTGGCAATCATTTTATAATGGTCAGAAAGAATATTAATAATAGTTTTCCCTGGTACAATTTTACACCATTCTTGGATTACCTTTCTGGTGACTTTTTCCTCCGGGAAAAGAATCATATAGTCGTCCACACTTCGCAATACTGCTGATGTAACTTTTTCTCTATTTCCACAATGATCGCAAATTAAATACATTCTATTAAAGGTATTTATAAAAGAACGACACTTTATACAAATAATCCCTTTTTTCAAACCATCAAAAGTGTATTTTGGTATACGATTATACGGCGACTCAGTAAGGTGGAAATGTAATAATTGTTCAACAATTTTTGTATGATTTTTTGCTACTTTGGATGTTTTTTTGGAAAGATTATTCATAAAGCGAGGGAGTTGGGTAGGGAAAATAATTTGTTGGTTTCGTGGAGCATGGTATAAATGAAACTCAGGGTTAATGAAAATTAAATACGATTCTATCGAGTAATTGAAACCAAGGCTTTTAATAAATCTTCGTAGCAAAGATTCAGCCCGCGTCAGCTGCAAAAATGGATTGCTTATTTCCTTTCCCTTTATTGAATACCAAGTATCTTTTTCTATATAATAGTCTCCCTCATAATTTTTCACTTCGAACTGATAAATGGTTTCCGAAAAGAGGGACAAACTATCAATTTGATAATAAGTATTATTCATTTCAAAACGTAAATCGTTAAGGATGTTCCATTCATTTGATAGAGTTAAAAGCCATTCATCAAACTTTTGTTCACCTTCGAATCCTTTTGCTAGATTTGTCAAATCATACTTCTCTTTGACAGTTAAATTCATTCGATCATTTAAAGTCTCTAAAACTTTCATTTCATCTGGTTTGCTTCGATGTTTAATAAAACTCATCACATCACCTTGCTTTCTTTTTAACTTATTTTATAAAAATCTACTTATATTTACAATCTTCAACAAACACTTTTACCCTAACTTCTACCAATATATCATTTGAAAACAACTTGTAATAGAATTTGTACACCAATGAAACATAACTGTTACATTTCCATGATAAGGTTTATTTAACATAAAAAATAAAAGGGGAACACTATTTTGAAAAAATTTATTATATCAATTAGTACAGTACTCTGCTTAAGTATCGGAATTTCAAGTGGCGCATTTGCAAGCTCAAATACATATACAGTTAAAAGCGGAGATTCATTATGGAAAATCTCTCAAAAATATAAAGTATCCGTTAGTAATCTAAAAAAATGGAACCATCTTAAATCAGATACTATCCATCCTAAGCAAAAGCTAGTAATCTCTCAAACAAAAAAGGCTGCAGCAAAAAAGAAAACAACTCAAAAAGTAAAAGCAAAAAAAGTTATCACTGTTTCAGCAACAGCTTATACTGGAAGTTGTAAAGGATGCAGCGGAATCACTGCAACAGGAATCAACCTTAAAAAGAACCCTAAAATGAAAGTTATCTCTGTTGATCCAAAAGTTATCCCACTAGGAACTAAAGTTTATGTAGAAGGGTACGGAAACGCAATTGCTGGAGATACTGGCGGTGCCATGAAAGGCAAAAAAATTGATGTGTTCATCCCATCAAAGAAAAAAGCCATTCAATGGGGAAGAAAAAATGTAAAAGTAACGATCCTAAAATAATAGTTTTGAAAACCAAGTGTGATTGGACACTTGGTTTTTTTGTTTAGTTATTCGAATACAATTGAAATTAAAAGGAGAATATGGTTTATTTTAAATGTGAAATGAAAAAACACAATTCGGTTGGTAGTCCGGATGCATTAGAAATTTAATGCCAGTAACCTTCCCCTCCTCGTGATGTCCATCATTTCATGAAACACATATATGAGGAGGAATCGTTATGAAGTTAACGATTTATTATGATGGTCAGATTTGGGTTGGCGTTAGCAAGAACGGGAAGCTAAAAAGAAAGAGCGAAAAATATATCAACGCAACTCTAAAAAAGAACGTAAAGATTTTAAGTATGCACTAAAGAAACAAAAAGCAAAAGAAAAACATAGAGAAAAATAGACAGGGGATCATTTTACTCCTGTCTATTTTTAACACACCCAAAAGAAAGGAGTATTTTTAATATGACAATTTCTGAGAAAAACTTGAAGATTTGCAGCAAGGGACATAAATTTTATAAAAGCACCGATTGTCCAACTTGCCCAGCTTGTGAGCAAGAACGAAAACCTACAAATGGATTTCTTTCCTTACTTTCGGCACCAGCAAGACGAGCACTGGAACACAATGGAATAACGTCTTTACAACAGCTATCAGCATATAGCGAGAAGGAGATTTTGCAATTTCACGGCATGGGACCCGCTTCTTTGCCAAAATTAAGGACAGCTTTGGAAGAGGCAGGATTATCATTCAAAAATTAAATACCAAAAGTATTCCTAATGAAAGCTTTTAACAGGAAAGGCAATACTATTTTTAGTATAATTTAAATAGTCAAAGTTTTTAATGCAAAGGAGGAAATTATGTCACAGCGTAAACTAGTCATAACCCAGAATCTAGATCAAGATTTATTCGAAAAAATTAAAGAAACAGTTCCTGATTGGGATGTCATAGCCGGGAAAGATTCTTCTGTTTGGAAAGATCATTTGAATGATGCCGAAATCATTGCAGGCTGGAAGAAAGAAGTAAAACAATACGGGATTGATCAAGATTCAAATCTGAAATGGTTGCAAAGCTGGAGTGCTGGTGTAGATCGTTTTCCATTGGAAGAGTTACATGCCAAGGACATTTTCTTAACTACTGCTAGTGGGGTTCATGCCTATCCAATTTCTGAAACAATTTTCGCTTTAATGCTTGGTTTAACCCGAAAAATTCATACATACGTGAGAAATCAGCAATCCAAAACATGGCACCATGCTCACTTAAGTCTTGAAATGCACGGAAAAACAGTTGGAATTATTGGTGCAGGGGCAATAGGTAAGGAAACGGCAAAAATCGCTAAAGCATTCGGCATGAAAGTAATCGGGATTCGACATTCGAATATTTTGGAGGAATCCTTTGATGAGATGTATACAACATCCAGTTTGAATTCAATACTGCCGGAATGTGATTACATCATTGTTACAACACCACTAACAGACGAAACTTATCATCTATTTGGTAATGAACAATTCCAATTAATGAAGGAATCATCCTTCTTCATTAATATTGGCCGGGGAGAGATTGCCGTTGAAGAGGAACTCGTTCATGCACTTGAAACAGGCTCAATCGCCGGTGCCGGTCTAGATGTTTTTGAAAAAGAGCCCCTCGCCGACCAAAGCCCATTATGGAATTTGGAAAATGTCATCATTACCCCACATACTGCTGGCTCAACAGAACATTATGATACAAGAGTGATTGAAGATATTTTCATCCCGAATTTGAAGCATTACTTACAAGAAGGAGTACCCAAGATTAATCTCGTAGACTTTAAAAAGGGATATTAAAGGTAAAAAATGACCTACTCATCTTAATGGGTAGGTCAAATAATTTCACGACGGGATACTACTATTTCAATGTCTATAGTAAAGTGTTTAAGGTTGCTTCCCTTCTTGGGTTTTCCATACAAAGAACTTCAAACCTAAAAACTGCTCATTAAAAATGATACTATCCTATTAATAACCAAGTACTTGCTTGATTTCTTCAATTTGCGCTAGATGACGTTTTTCATGCAGACCAATAAATGGTATCCACTGTTTTACCGTCATTTGTCCGAATACAGGATGTAGAAACGATTTTTTCTCAAATAGTCTTGTATCGGCTGTTTCTTCTACTGCAGTTAAGTTTGCCCGTGAGTCTTCTAGCTTAGTCTTCATTTCCGCAAGCGTAATAAAATCATTTGTGGGAACAAAATATGATGGAGCTGGAATCTTTGTTGAACGATTCAACGTTAATTGGATAGGCTTAGGATCAGTAGGATGATCTTCCTCTGTTAACGCCTTTTTCATATTTGCAACAATTCCTTTTTCCATTAAATAAAGATGCTCTAATACTTGCATAATTGACCATGACTCTTCACTTACCCGCCGATTCAATTGTTCATCAGTCAACCCATCGACACTTTTCCATAGTTCATTTCTGATTTTCCTATTTTCATTCAACACATATTCCTCCAATTTTTCAATTCCTCATACTAATACACCGACAAAGAACTCTTGGTATAAAGCTTGAACTGCCTTTTTTTCATTTACTTCTTTGACTCCAAACATCATACTTACCTCGGATGATCCTTGGTTGATCATTTCAATATTAATGCCAGCATGTGCTAATGCTTTCGAGGCTCTTGCAGTCGTTCCTACGTTTTGCCGCATCCCTTCACCGACAATCATAATAAGTGCAAGGCCATGCTCCACTTTAACCTCATCTGCGTGAAGTTCCTCTTTAAATAACTCGATTATTTGTTTTTCAATCTCTGAATTCAATTGATTTTCACGTAAAATAATTGATATATCATCAATACCGGACGGAGAATGTTCATAGGATAATCCGAAGCTTTCCAAAATTTGCAGAAGCTTTCGGCCAAACCCTACTTCACGATTCATTAAATATTTACTAACATAGATACTACAAAATCCTTTATCACTAGCAATTCCAACAACAGGACCATTTCTTTGTTCTCTTTCATTCACAATTCTTGTTCCGGGTGCAAAAGGATTATTCGTATTTTTTACATGGACGGGAATACCTGCGCGATACGCCGGAATAAGTGCTTCCTCATGAAAAACGGAAAAGCCGGCATAGGAAAGTTCCCGCATTTCTCGATATGTAACCTCTCGTATTTCCTTAGGTTGTTGAATAATTGTTGGATTGACGGAATATACAGCATCTACATCCGTAAAGTTTTCATAAACGGATGCCCCTGCCCCATTGGCTAAAATAGAACCAGTAATATCCGAACCACTTCGTGAAAAGGTTAAAACCTTCCCTTGTTCGTTATATCCAAAGAATCCGGGAAAAATTATGATGCCTGAATGAGTTGATAAATCAGCTAATCGATTGTAACTTTCCGGTAATACTTGAGCATTCCCAGGCTCATTGCTCACAAGTAATCCCGCATCCTTCGGATTGATATAGTGTGCTTCAACACCACGAAGTTGAAAGTAGTGTGCGATTAATTTTGCGTTAGTATCTTCTCCGCTTGCTTTTAAAGCTTCTAAAAACATAACTGGATTGCTTTTATCATTCTGCAAAACTTGAAGAAAAGAGTTTCTAATCTCTACTATAAACGATTCATGGAGTCCTAATTCCTTCGCAATGAGGATGTATCGTTGGATAATTTCATTTAATACTTCTGTTTCTGAATCGTTATCCAGTATTTTTTTTCCGCAAGAAATCAATAGGTCCGTTATTTTCTCATCTGATGGATGCCTTTTTCCCGGGGCAGAAACGACGACAATTTTCCTTTCCGGATCGGATAAAACAATATCAAATACCTTTCTAATTTGTTCACCTGTGGATAACGAGGAACCGCCGAACTTTACAACCTTCATAAACACATCTCCCGTTGTAGAAAATTTTCAGATAAAATTTAGTTTTTATTATCTCTCTTTATCAAGAAATAATCAAGACATTTTCTACAAGAGATGAACATTTGTCTTTCTGCAGTGAACTACCTTTTTTCAAAAAAAAACGCTAGTAAACTAGCGTTTTAACCAACTGGATAGCTTTCTTTGCTCGCATCAATGATCCACTCATATTGACGTAATTTAACTTGAAATAGTGATAGAGGGTCACTGAATTTTTCCGGACTTGCTTTCATTCTATTTAACGTTTTCTCATTATCTTGGCGGGTAGCCTCGGTTTTCTTAACCGTTTCCTCAAGTTCAGTTAAAGGATTCTTAAAGAACATCGCAATATCTCTTTCTATAGATGTTTCAAATAGTTCAAATTGCATTAGGAACTTGTTTGTAATGGTATTTACGACTTCTTGATAATCCTCATTTTCGACAAACTTTTTATATTTATTAAAAAGAATTGATTTATTTTGCTGGAGTGCCCCAAAAAGTTTGCCGGCACTTTTTAATAAAACTTGGGACGGTGTATGCCTTAGTAAAATATTTACCTTATCAATTCGGATACCATTTTTCATTCTTTCCGCATCGCGTCGCCAATCATCAAGTACTTTCTCATCTGCAAATAGCTTTAATCTTTCCTCACCGTATAATGAGTTAAAGCCCTCTCGCATTTCATCCAGGAACGTCTTACACTGATAAAATTCTTCATCTGCATAGGAAATCCATTGTTGAATCGAAGAATAAAAATTTGGTAAAACCTTTTTTTCAACATGTAATTGAATCCGACTGTTCATTTCTTCATTCAATTCTATATGAAGTTTTCTAAAGTCGCTATCTTCTTTAATTAGTTCGGAACTTCCCTTTAATAATGCAGGGATAGATTTTCTTAGCTCCTCTTTAATGTCATCTTTAATAGTTTGATACGATTGTGTGATGTTTTCTACTTTTTCTTTTTCCATATCTTGCAGTTGATGAATCGCTCCGCCTAATTTAGTAGCCATTTCTTCTTCCCATTTAATCGATTCATTTAAACCATTTTCCATTTGCAGTCGTTGCTCTAAAATGTTTGACATTAATGCACGAATGAAGGATAGCATATTAGCTGTACGCGCTTCCTCCACATTGATTGATTGTGTGATCGTTTTTATAAAGTTCGTTAAATTTGCCGAGTCTGTAGATGTGAAGACCATCGCATACGGAAATTTAGAACGAATCTCATCTTCAAGAATAGTTAATTCTTGTTCACTGTATACTTTTTCCACATCGTTAATTACAAAATGTAATGGGGTATACGGCATTTGCTCGTTTAAATCAAGTAAATAGTCACCATCATATTCACTCGGATTTATTACTGCTAGAATAGCATCTGGCAGATACATATATTGCTTGCTATTTAGCCCTTGGCTATTTCTTGGCATATATGACAATGATACTGCGCAATCATACAAAAGTTCAGCTGGCAACTTAAAATCAATCATTGTTTCATGCATCGATAGTTCATGAAATTCTTCTATATTGTCAATTTTACTTATGCCATCATTCGTAATTTCTGAAATGTCGATTGTATCAGCATCTTTATACATAATGAGCGAAGATGATGGTATTCCTAGACTATGGCCTCCAAGTGCTGCATTGATAAAATCAACTTTTCCATTTTCTGAATTACCAGCAACTAATAAATGATGTACGCGATGATCAAGAAGTTGGCGAACCATCCAATGTAATGAATAACCAATCTGAACCTCTTGCTTTTTCGCCCATTCTATTATGTTTTCAAATAAACGTACACTTTCCTTTAAGACATCCGTTTCATTTTTTGCATGTACAATAATATTTTCTGCTTCTTGAATGATTGACTGATTGATGCTCGACGGAAAGATTTCTGCCCACGAAAGTACGGCTGCTGAAGCTGCTAATGCATGTGTAGAATCAGCGACTTTGAGCCAGTTTTCAAGATGTTCCGGCACCATCAATGATAAATCTTTTAATAAAAGCTGCCCATTTAATAGCTCCGAATATGACTCCGCAAATAGAGCGGATAATTCATGCCAATTTCCATTACGACGGTCCTCGATATTTATAAGGATATGATTAATCTCTTTAATCCAAGTTAGGTAAACATCTTTTGCTTCATTTCGATAACCTTTCCATAGCGAGGAAACAAATGATTCAAACAATCTTTGATTTTCTATATATAACGAAACTAGGACTTTACTAAAATAACTTGGTGCAAATCGGTTTGTTTTTTCATCCAAACTATAGGAAATGAGTACCTCAAACCATTTTGCAGAATCCGTTCTTATTGCTTCGTTCACAGCTAGTTCTACTGCATTTGCCCAATCCTGCTGATTTTCAAAAAAATCGCGTGCTATGTCTGTTAGATTTTTGTAATCAGGATTATAGGCGACAGCTTCCTTAATTGTATCAACCGCTTTTCCCATGTCTCCCTGCACATTATAAATAGAGAAAAGCATAATCGAAATTTCCGTCGTTAATATTGGGGAATCAGAAACGATTGAACGGTATATTTCTTCAGCAGTAGAGTACAGGCTTAATTCAAAATAGGCATCTGCCATATTTTTTTTCGCCCATGGCTCTAATTCATTTTCGATATTTTCCCATTTAAAAATGGCAGATTCAAAGTCTTTATTATGAAAATACACTTCTCCTTGGGCGAAACGAATATACGATAATTCAGCTAGCTCATTTTGCTGTTCCGCCATGTATGCTTCACCAAGGATTCGAATTGGATGGTCGAATTCATTCTCTTTCATAAATGTTTTTTTATAATACATTTTATCAATTAATAACTCTTCAAAAGTCATATTATATCCTCCGATAATACATATTTACATAATCAATTAATGCGACAGAATATGTAAATATGCTTCCCTTTTGTTACAGTATTAAAACTTTTCCTGCAAGTAGCTAAACTCTATTTTTATAGTTTAACAAATGAACATTTGCAATAAATTTCATTTTACTTTCATTTTTGATACAGGCACAAGAGACATAAGTAATACTTTTAATATTGCTGAATATTTGTACTTTGGTGGCACCTGTGTTTGGTATATTTTTGTGGATAAACAATAAACCGTTCCTTTCCGCTCCACTCTGCGCTTTTACTATTGTTTAAAGCTACAATCTTTCGAAAAGGGTCATTAATTGCCCAAAACGGTCTTACATATATTTCATATATCCTTTAAAGTAATTAATGGGGAAGTTGATGAGAATCAATTTTAACATTACATCTTAATAATGATTAATGAGGACAAATTAGTGGTAAAACATCTTTAAGTTTCTTTTTTGGAGCTACCGATAGTTTTATAAAAAAAAAACTTAAGGAGATGAAATGTATGGAGTCGAATAGCAGAAAATATTATATTGATATCACCAATGGTGAAATATTAGACACTCCAATTGAAACAAATCAACAATTTGAAATTACTGCTAACCATAAAGAAATTTCTCAGCTTAAAGAGCTTTTCAAAAAGTTATATGCTGCTGATTTAGAAACATATGCACGGGCCCATATTCCTTTCCTTGAATATCACCATGATTCCGAAAATCATAAATATGATCAAATTCTTACTGAAGTTTATCAAATGATCTATCAATTAGGGAATGAAGAAGCACGTCAATATATAATTAATAATGGAATATTGAATGATGACACCCAATCTAAGGGATTAGAAAACTTTAAGTAGATTAAAAAGGGGATGCCTTTCTATCCCCTTTATTTTCGATAATTCAATTCCCACGTAACTCCATATTTGTCCTGTACTTTTCCATAGGTAGCATTCCAAAATGTTTGCTGCAGCTCCATTTTTACTACCCCTTCTTTGGAAATTGCGTCATATACTTGCTTGATTTCCTCATCACTTTCGAATTCGAGTCCAATTTCAATATTATTCCCATAGATTGGCTCATTCCCAAATACATCATTAAAATAAATGGCAAACCCATTAGGAAAATGGAGTTCTGCATGGATGTATTTTCCTTCATGTCCTTTGAACATTTCAATTCCGTCGGCGAGTTGAGTATGTCCAATCTCACCATTTAATACTTCGGCATAGTATTCTATAGCTTCCTTGCAATTTTCAATTGTAATATGTGGGATTATCCTTTTCATTTGTATCCTCCTACCAATTTTCTGCATTGTAAAAAAATTAAAAAAACTAATTGACTTCCTATTCAACTTATTTTATACTTCATCACAGATACAACGCAATTAAAAAGCGTAAAGCTCCTTGTTGAAGACACTCTAGCTGGACAGCAATTAAAAATCGAATACACTCTTATTGAGAGCGGCGGAGGGAATAGGCCCTATGAAGCCCGGCAACCTTCAAGCGATTTGCTTGAAAAGGTGCTACATCCTACAGATCCATGATGATCTGGAAGATAAGAGGAGGACCATTACTTTTCGCCCTCTTCTTATTGGAAGAGGGCTTATTTATTTTTCCACCTCTTCTTCTCTCACCTATCATTCATTTTTTACACTTCGCAGAATCTACATACCAAATTCCAAGTAATCCTATCAATAAAATTAAATAAGGGGGTCATTTAAATGAAAAAGTATTTTATCTTTTGTTTAAGCATCATTACAATTTTTGGTGTGCTTTCAGGATGCTCCAGTAGTGCAAGTGGGGAAAATAAAAAACCTAAAAAAATTATTTTGGATTACGCATTTTACTCGCCAACAAGTCTTGTTTTAAAAAACAAAGGTTTTGCGGAAAAATTATTTAAAAAGGAAGGGATTGATATCGAATTTGTTCTAAGTCAAGGTAGCAACAAAGCACTCGAGTTTTTAAACTCAAAAAGTGTGGATTTTAGTTCTTCGGCTGGTGCAGCTGCACTAATGGCGAAAGCAAACGGGTCACCTATTCAATCCATTTATATCTATTCAAAACCAGAATGGACCGCTCTGGTTACACTTGATCCATCCATTCAATCAGTAGCTGATTTAATAGGAAAAAAGGTTGCCGCAACTATTGGAACCGACCCGTATATTTTTCTGCTTCGTGCATTAAAGGAGAATGGGTTATCACCAAATGATATTGAAATTGTCAATCTTCAACATAGTGATGGTGCAAGTGCATTACAGTCTGGTGAAGTCACTGCTTGGGCAGGATTGGATCCACATATGGCAAAACTAGAACTGGAATCGAAAGCAAACCTATTTTATCGTCAACCAAATTACAATAGCTATGGAACATTAAATGTCCGAAAGGAGTTTGCTGATCAATACCCTAAATATGTTGAAAAAGTGATTGAAGCGTATGAGCAAGCAAGAAAATGGGCGATTGAGCATCCCGATGAAACCGCTGGAATTCTTGCAAAGGAAGCAAAAATTGATAGTGATGTCGCAAAAAAAGAGCTAGAAAGAAATGATTTCTCTTCTCCTACTCCTGGAAATGAGCAAGTTGAAACGATTCAAGCAGCTGGGAAGATTCTTCAAGAAATGAAAGTTTTAAAGGATACTCTTAATATTGAAAAGCTCGTAAATGAGCTGATTACGCCAAAATATGCGAAAAAGGTAATTAATCAATAAAGGAGGCGGGGCAGATGATTGAGCAAAGTGAAAAAGTAAGATTGGTACGAAGAAGAGATACCTCTAAAAAACTAACTTTAAGTAAGAAAAAAGGCAAAAGGAAGTGGATAATAGGAAGCATTATCCCTTTCATCCTCCTCTTACTTTGGGAAATCACCGGAAGGATGGGACTGATTGAGGCACACCTACTCCCGGTTCCATCTATCATCCTTAAAGGAATTTATGACATGGCACGGGAAGGAACGCTGTGGGAGCATACCGGGGCGACGTTATATCGCGTATTTGCTGGGTTTTTTATAGGAACATTCTTCGCTATTTTACTAGGATCTATTGTAGGTTATTTTAAACTATTTGAGAGTCTGTTTGATCCAATTATTCAAGCCTTTCGGTCGATCCCATCTTTGTCATGGGTACCACTCTTTATTTTATGGATGGGAATAGGTGAAACATCAAAAATTATACTCATTGCAGTTGGTGTATTCTTTCCTGTCTACTTAAATATGGTATCCGGAATTCAAGGGGTCGACCGCAAACTTATTGAGGTCGGCAGAATTTATCATTTTTCACCTTATAAAATTATTCGTAAGATCATCCTCCCTGCGGCACTTCCCTCATTTCTTGTCGGAATTCGCAGTGGGCTGGGACTTGGCTGGATGTTCGTCGTAGCCGCTGAAATTATGGGGGCAAGTAAAGGGCTTGGCTATTTATTATTCGTCGGTCAAAACACGTATTCACCCCAGCTCGTTTTAGGCAGTATTTTGTTATTCGCGATACTCGGGAAACTTACGGATTCCATTCTCAAAAAAATAGAAGATCGATCACTTAGATGGCAAGACAGTCTTTCTAACCAAAACTAAGGGGGATTTCAACGATGCTGGCGGTTCGAAATATTTCACGTACGTTTAATCAGGGGAAAACTGGTTTTCAAAACATCTCCTTTTCGATTCAGAAAGGAGAAATTATTGGCATTATTGGTACAAGTGGCTGCGGAAAAAGCACATTATTACGTGTCCTATCTGGACTTGATTCTAACTTTAAAGGCTCGCTTGACCTAGACCTTGCGGCGATTGGAATGGTCTTTCAAGAACCACGGCTAATGCCTTGGCTGGATGTTGTTGATAATATTAGTTTCGGTATCCATTATCCTGAGCAGAAACAAAAGGTAACAGAACTTTTACAATTGGTTGGATTAGTTGGTTTTGAAAAGCATTTCCCTAAGGATCTTTCCGGCGGGATGGCACAACGAACAGCTATAGCACGATCGCTCATTACAGAACCTAGCATATTACTATTAGACGAACCGTTTAGTGCACTTGATGCTTTTACAAAAATGCAGCTTCAGGACCTCCTTCTTTCTATATGGAAAAGAAGAAATACCACAATGATCCTTGTCACACATGATATCGATGAAGCACTTTATTTATGTGACCGTATTCTCATTCTTAGAGGACAGCCGGGAGAACTTTATTCACAAATTTCAATCTCATCAGAAAAACCTCTCTCGCGAAGTCACCCGGATCTTGCCTTGAAAAAAGCAGAAATTCTTCAACTATTAGATGTTAGTAAAACATAAAGAGCCATCATTAAATGGCTCTTTACGTCAATCCTCATCCTTTATATCCGCATCTTCCGGAATCGGTTCATTTGCCAATTCCTGAACTAATAGTTTATATTTTTCAAGTTGTTCAAAATGTGTCTTAAACTGGTCCTTGTAAACCAATATTTCTCCATTACTGTCATGCAAAGCCCGTATTTTACCTTGTAAAATTAAATTCTTCACATATGTTTCAGATACGGATAAATAATCAGCTGTTTCTTTAATGGTTAAATACACTTATTTTGACCTTTTAAATTATTCTGCATCCATAAATGGATAAGAAATTTCTGCAGTTGGTGCAAAGTTTTCTTTAATAACACGAGGAGTTGTCCAACGAATCATGTTAAATACAGAACCTGCTTTATCGTTTGTACCAGAACCACGAGAACCACCAAATGGTTGTTGATTAATCATCGCACCTGTTGGTTTATCGTTAATATAGAAGTTTCCAGCTGCGCCAGATAAACGACGTTCTAAATGCATAATCGCTCCTCGATCTTGTGCAAAAATCGCACCGGTTAATGCATACATTGAAGCTGTATCTACTGCATCCAATGTTTCTTCTAATTTATCATTTTCATATACATAGATTGTTAATACTGGTCCAAAGATTTCTTCTACCATCGTTTTGAAGTTCGGATTTGTAGTCACAATGATTGTTGGTTGAACGAAATATCCAACAGAATCATCATACGTACCACCGGCAATAATTTCTGCTTCTTCAGATGCTTTTGCATGTTCAATATAGCTTGTAATTGAATCGAATGCAGCTTTATCAATTACCGCACCCATGAAGTTTGTAAAGTCGCGAACATCTCCAACTTTTAGCTTTGCAGTTTGTTCTACTAATCCAGCTTTAACTTCTTCCCACATACTTGCTGGAATGTAAGCACGTGAAGCTGCTGAACATTTTTGACCTTGGTATTCAAACGAACCACGAACAAGGTTAGCTACCACTTTGTCTGCTTGTGCTGTTTCGTGAGCAAATACAAAGTCTTTACCACCCGTTTCACCAACTAAACGAGGATATGATTTGTAGTTCGCAATGTTTTCACCAACATTTTTCCAAATTGTTTGGAACGTGCTAGTTGATCCAGTAAAGTGGAATCCAGACATACGAGAATCTGTTAAAACGACTTCAGATACCTGTGAACCACGAGATGGTACGAAGTTGATGACGCCTTTTGGTAATCCCGCTTCTTCTAAAATACGCATGAAGTAGTAGTTTGCTAGCATAGAAGTTGTGGCAGGTTTCCAAACTACTACATTCCCCATCATTGCAGGTGCTGATGGTAAGTTCCCACCAATTGCTGTGAAGTTAAATGGCGAAATCGCTAATACGAAACCATCTAATGGACGGTAATCTGTACGATTCCATACATTTTTCATACTGTCTGGTTGAATTTGATAAACTTGATTAGCATAATCTACGCCAAAACGTAAGAAATCTGCTAATTCTTGTGCTGAATCAATTTCAGCTTGTACAACTGTTTTAGATTGTCCTAGCATAGTAGCCGCATTCATTACATCACGATATGGACCAGAGATTAAATCCGCAGCTTTTAAGAATATAGATGCACGATGTTCCCATGGCATATTTGCCCATGCGTCTTTTGCAGCCATTGCTGCTTCAATTGCCGCACGTAACTCTTCTTCTCCAGCTTGTGAATAGTTTGCTAACACATGTTGATGATCATGCGGCATAACTACTTGTTTCACTGTATCTGTCTTTACATTTTCTCCATTAATAATCACAGGGATGTCTACTACGATATTAGATTGGCGTTTTAATTCTGCTTTTAATGTTTCCCGCTCTTTTGTACCTGGAGCGTAAGAATTACCAGGCTCATTTATAGGTGTTGGGATTTTGAAAATTCCGTTACTCATTTTATCATGTACCTCCTGTTTAAATACTCTGTCACTTATACAGTCATACTGCATGTACCTCTAAAGTATAACATGTCTTTACTATTTATGCGCTTTCTTTTGTTCCCCACAAATAAGAAATTGAACTCCAAAATAGACAAAAAATCCCTATTAAAGCTTAGATTAACTATTTTTTTAAAGCTTTAATAGAGATATTTTCGTTTTATTTATTTTTTGCGCGCAGTTATGCTAGGTTTGTTGTTGAAGAGAACTTTGATTAAAAAACATATGATAATACACACCCTGTTTTCCAATTAATTCATCATGACTTCCTTTTTCAACAATCTTCCCATGATCAATGACCATAATCGTATCAGCTTCTCGGATTGTATTCAATCGATGTGCGATGATAAAACTCGTTCGTCCATCCATTACTTTTAATAGTGCATCTTGAATATGAAGCTCTGTTCTTGTATCAATACTGCTAGTTGCTTCATCTAAAATAAGTAGGGAAGGCTTAGCCAGCATAACACGTGCAATAGCCAGTAATTGCCTCTGTCCTTGACTTAAGTTTCCACCGTTTTCCGAAAGCATCGTATCATACTGATTCGGTAGTTTTTTAATAAAGAGATCAGCATTCGCCATTCTTGCCGCCGCTTTCACTTCTTCATCTGTTGCATCCGGTTTTCCGTATTTAATATTCTCTTTAATTGATCCTGAGAATAAATACGTATCTTGCAACACAATCCCAAAGCACTTCCGCAAACTATCCCTTGTATACTCCTTTATATCCCTTCCATCAAGGTAAATACGCCCTTCTGTTACATCATAGAAACGTGTTAACAAGTTGATAATCGTTGTTTTCCCCGCACCTGTTGGTCCGACAAGTGCTGTGCTGCTGCCGATTTCTGCCTCAAAGCTAATATTTTTTATTATCGGAACATCACGGCGGTACCCAAATGACACATTTTCAAAAATCACATTGCCTCTTGGTTGTGTTAATTCAATTGCCCCATCCTGATCAGGGGCTTCCTCGTTTTCATCTAAAATTTCAAACACGCGCTCCGCACCCGCTACACCGGACTGAAGGATATTAAAAATATTTGCCAAGTCATTCAAAGGCCGGCCAAATTGTCTGGAGTAAGTGAGAAAGCTTGCAATAACACCTATGGTAATTAAGCTTTTTACAACAAGGAGCCCACCTACAATTGCGACAACGGCAAAACCTAAGTTACTTATCACGTTCATAAGCGGCATTAAAAAGCCCGACCAAATTTGTGCTTTTAACCCAACTTGCTTTAATTTCGTGTTCACTTCTTCAAATTCCTCAATAGCTTTATCCTCATGATTAAATGCTTTCACTACTTGGATTCCGGAAATTGTTTCTTCAATATGACCATTCAACTTGCCGAGCTGAATTTGTTGGTTTTTAAACAAAACTCGTGTCTTCTTAGCGATGGTTCTCGTAAGCAAGAAGACAAGCGGGACAGTGATTAATGTCGCTAACGTAAGAATTGGACTAAGTATAAACATCATGATTAACGAACCAAAAAGGATAATTCCACCCGACATTAATTGTGTCGTTGACTGCGAAATCGTGTTACTCACATTATCAATATCATTAGAAAGTCTGCTCATCAATTCCCCATGTGTCCGTGTATCAAAAAATGATACTGGGAGCTTTTGCAGCTTTTTAAATAACGAACTGCGGAGACGCTTGACAATCCTTTGAGAGACACCAGCCATTAACCAGCTTTGTAAAAAAGTTAATAGCGCATCAGCAATATAGGCAATTAAAAGAACAAAAATCAATACTTCGAGCAAATTAAAATCTACTTTTCCGCCTATCGTCATTGCATCGATTGACTTGCCGATAAGATAGGGGGCCGACAAGGTAATTAGGGAATCGATTAAAATGAATAAAAAAATGATGGATAACATTTTTCGCTCGTTTCCGAAATAATGCCAAAGCCGTTTTACTGTTCCTTTAAAATTCTTCGGCTTCACCACAGGAGCGCCTCTTCCGCCATGTCCACGCATTCCGCCACTTGGTCGAGGAATAGGATTGGATTGCGGCACTGTATTTTTCTTTTCTGCAGACATCCTATTCCACTCCTTTCCCAATTTGAGATTTGTAAATTTCTTGATACACGCTACTATTCATTAATAAATTTTCATGTGTACCAATCCCTGTGATTTCCCCATTATCCAAAACGATAATTTTATCTGCATCCATAATCGATGTAATCCTTTGGGCAATGATTAGACAGGTTAACCCGTTCGCATATTTTTTCAGAGATTCCTTTAACTTTGATTCTGTCACCATATCAAGTGCACTCGTGCTATCATCAAGAATTAGAATTTCCGGCTGTTTTACTAACGCCCGCGCAATAGATAGTCGTTGCTTTTGTCCGCCCGAAAAATTAACTCCGCCTTGTCCTAATTTTGTTTCATATTTTTCCGGAGATTCCATCACAAAATCATGCGCTTGAGCCATTTTCGCTGCTCGTTCAATTTCCTCCATCGTTGCATCTTCTTTTCCCCAACGGATATTTTCTATGACTGAACCTGTAAATAATGTTGATTTTTGTGGGACAATTGCAATTTTCCCTCTTAATGTCTTCGGGTTTACTTGTTTTATATCTTCGCCATTCACTTTAATGGTTCCCGATGTTGCATCATAAAAACGCGGAATTAATCCGATTAAACTCGATTTCCCTGAACCTGTTGAGCCAATAATTCCTACTGTTTCTCCGGGTAAGCATGAGAATGTGAGGTTTCTTAATATCGGTTCACCCGCCGCCTCATCGTAGGAAAAGCTCACATGGTCGAAATCAATTCGTCCTTTTACATGAGATTCTTTCTCCTCATTATTCCAAGTCATATCATTTTTTTCATCAAAAACTTCACCTATTCTTGCCGCTGACGCTTTTGCCCGAACAAACATATTAAAGACCATTGATATCATCATCAGTGAAAAAAGAATCTGGGTCATATAATTTGTAAATGCAATAACTGTCCCTGCTTGTAAACTGCCATTTCCAACCCGGATTCCGCCAATCCACAACACAGCAACAATGCCAAGATTGACAATGAGCATAATAACCGGACTGAAAATCGCCATAATGCGAATGGCCGATGTCGATTTCTCCTGAAATTCATCATTTGCTTTACTAAATTTATTAACTTCATAGTCAAACCGGTTAAATGCTTTGACGACCCGCACACCCGACAAATACTCCCTCATCATACCATTCACTTTATCCAAAGCTTTTTGAACTTTAATGAAAAAGGGAAAACTAATCTTCATATTTAAAATAATGATTAGAGCGACCATCGGTACAATCACCGCCAGAACGACTGATAAATGAACATTTAAATGGGTGGCCATAATGAGACCCCCAATGCATAAGAGGGGTGCCTTTACGAATATTCGCATCAGCCCATTCACAAATACCTGAACCTGTGTCACATCGTTTGTTAAGCGGGTTACTAGTGATGCACGATCAAATTTATCAATGCTTTTAAATGAAAGTGCTTGGATTTTCCGAAAAAGATCTGAACGTAATTCTGATCCAAAATTTTGCGATACAATACCGGAAATAACATTACGTGCCGATGCAGCTAATGCACCAAATGCCGTTACTAACAGCATGATTCCTCCATATTTAAATACATAGTCTAAATCTTTATTCGCTACACCGTTATCGATAATCTTTGACATAATTGTCGGTTGCAGGAGGTCAGACACTGCTTCAAACGTAAGAAAAAGCACAGCTAAACAAAAGGGGAGCCAATACTTTTTTATGTATTTATTTAAAAATTTCATCTCAGTTCATCCTTGTATCCGATTTTTTATATCTTAAAAGATACCCCTTTCCTATGAATTAGTCACTTATTTTTATTCGGAAGCTTTTTTCATTGAAAAAGAACTGCTCAAATTTGGCAGTTCATCTCAATTCTTTCTATTAGATGATAGATGGGTCACTTGATTGAAGTCTTTTATTCCCCACTTTTCTTGTTGAAAATGAATATTACTAATACAGGCATTTAATAAAGGCGTTTTTCTAAAATCAATTTCATCTTCCGAGATTATACTTAATATCGTATGGATAACAGCACCATGTGCAACAAGCAATACCTTTCCGTTCGGATATTGTTGATTAATCTTATACAAACCTGCCATTACACGCTTTTCTAAAGTTGCCCGGTCTTCTTGATTTGGATAATTCTTATCTGGAAATGCTGCGATTCGTTCTTCGAGAGTCATACCTTCCGCATCTCCAAAAAAACGTTCAACAAATTCATTCATTTCAATAAGTGGGATATTCAAATACGTATTAATAATTTCCGCTGTTTGTTTTGCTCTTTTTAAAGGACTTGTAATCAGTACATCCCATGTTGAGGAACTCAAAAATTCTCCAGATTCCTCCGCTTGGCGTTTCCCCGTTTCATTTAATGGGATATCTGTTCTTCCTTGTATTTTTCCTAAAGCATTCCATTCTGTTTCACCATGTCTCACTAAACAAACTGTAGTAATTTTTACCTTCCCCTTTCACGGATTCATACTTTTATTTTATAATAGTTAGAAATAAAATGATTGTAAATCAAAACATTTGAAGGGTGGTGTTCTTATGGCAATGACGGTTTGTTTGCCAGAATCCGCAGCGTCTCATGCAAAGCCTAGTATTAGAAAGGCGATCCTTTGCATGAGGTGGACATAACATTTATTGATTCGCCTAACAATACTTTCTAATATTCTTGGCTTTGCACCTTATTTTTAATGATCGAAAAAGATAAGGGGCTGACCAAAAATGAAATATGTGAAAGCAAATACAGTTTTACCTGAAAATCTGCTAGCAGAAATTCAAAAGTATGTTCAGGGGGAAACAATCTATATACCGAAGCCAGCTGCATCCTATCGAAAGTGGGGAACGCAATCTGGTGGGAGGAAAGTCATTGATGAAAGAAATAGTGAGATTAAAACCGCCTTTAAAAACGGCAGATCCATCGAGCAATTAGCAGATGACTATTTTCTTTCCGTTGAAACGATCAAGAAAATTGTTTATACAAGAAAAGCGGAAGGGCCTTGCTCATCGACGTAAAAACTGGAGGGACTTTGACTGAGATAAAGGAAACACGGTGAGCCTGCAAGGCGAATCGATGTTAACTTATCGTAGGGAAAAGTCCTGAAGTTTTCTAGTCGATAGGCGCTGAAGCTAGACAAATAGAAATGCGCACTGATTTAAGTCAGTAGTTCTGTTTCGGTGGAAAAACACACCAAATAGTATGCTAATTATCAGACCAAATCGCAGATGATTTGGTCTCCTATTTTCCTCTTATATAACAACGATTATGAGATATTACTACTTTATTTAGAAAGTAACATCTTGACAATTGTTGTTGTCAACATGCTAATTGATATATTTTTTTACTTAAGTAATTGATGTCCTTTTTGAGCAACTAAAGATAATTAAAATAAGCGGATATTTTCCGGTTATACAGCAGAATAGAGCTCTGTTCGTGGTATATAAGCGGAATTTTTCCGATTAAGCAAAGCAAAAATACTTATTTTTACGTTTTCCGAGTTAATAGTCGGAATCTTTCCGTCTATTCAAGGTATTTTCAGTGCTATTTCTCAATTAAGAGGAATTTCTCCGCTTATTTATCAAACTCAATTTAGTTCAAATGAACTTGTACAATTTCTTTTATTAGGTAGTTAACTTAATACCCAATACAAATTAGAAAAAATCAGTTTTAGGATTTTTTCGACCTTTACGAAAACAGTCTTTATGTAGAGTTTGTTTACTAAACATTTAATACCTATCAAAATCAAGTTTTTTCCTTTAAAGTGAATGATGTGGTTTTGAAATTCACCTATAGGAGGGAAAAAAGTGGAACCCTTTATTCGAAATGATCAATTTAACTTTATCAAAGATCAAGCCCTAGTTCTAGCGAATAGTCACTCGTCTGTTAATGATAAAGCTGTCCTAAGTGCAATAAAATCTTTATCCGAGGAAAAAGTAATGAATTTGTTTACGAACATAAATGAAGAACAAAAAGAGTTACTCGCTCCCATTTCTACTATTAAAGATAAAACAAATGTTGAAGACTTTTTATCGCAATTGAAACCCTTCGTTATCCCCTTTAAAGAAGTAACAGAACAATCACTAAAAAAATTGTTTCCTAAAGTAAAAAAATTAAAGACACCTTTTTTAGAGAGTGTTGATTTTCGAGAAATTTCATATTTGGGATGGATTGATAAGGGATCAAATAAAAAGTTTATCGTGGCCGAAAAAAATGATAAGCTAATTGGTTTACTGGGATCGTATACAATCTTAAACAAAAAGAGTGTTTGTGCGCTTTGCGGCCGGCACGAAGAAGTCGGATTATTCTTATCAGAAACAAAGGGTGCGGTGAGAGATACCTTTTTTAAACGGGGGAACTATATTTGCCAAGACAGCCAAAAATGCAATCAAAACTTACTATCGCTAGATAAATTGAATGAATTTATTGAGAGTATCGGTAAATAAACAAAACATCGTTCACTATCCTTGAACGATGTCTTGTTTTTATTTACGAATCAAGTTCACGTCGTATTGGCTTGACTCAAGTGCTCGTACCCTTTGCTTAGGTCGTTCTCTACCTAAATGATGCAATTAAAGCGCATTATAAATCCACCTTATAATGGTTTCATAGTATAAGTTTTTATGCGGGACAAAATCTTCTTTACAAGCCAATCGGTTAATCTCAACTTTGTTTCCATCTTTATCTATATCAAATCCTTTTATCCTTACAAACTCCTTCTTTCCTAACCAAAATTCATAAAAGGCATCCAATTCAATTTTTACCATCCCGGAAACTTCTTCTTCCTGCAATACGAAATTTTCCAATGAATGGTTGCTTTTATACAAAAATACATGGGCAATTTCTTTATCAATTAACTCTTCACGAGTTACACAATAATCGAAAATCCCTAAAGAAATAAGTTCATTAAATGAAACATCGATTCCGATCTCTTCTTTAATTTCCCTAATACCATCCTGTACAGTTTCGGTGGCTAATAAATGGCCAGCTGAAGTAATATCAAGAAGATTTGGGTAGTCTTTTTTTTGGCTGCTTCTCTTTTGAAGGAGAATGTATTCCTTTTCCTCTTCTTTGCTAACAAACCAACATTGAAAGGTTTCATGCCAGAATCCCTTTTTATGAACTTCTTCACGGGAAGCCACACCGATTGGATTTCTCTTATCATCAAATATTTTTAGCAATTCTGATTCCATTTTCCCCGCCTCTTTCAATATAATAGGGATTTCCGATAGATCATTAATGATATAGTCCGCCTCTATCTTTCCCCAATATTCATCCCTTTTCCAAATCCCTTTCATCCCCGCATTTTCTGCCGCTTTCACATCATTATCCGGGTGGTCACCAACAAATAGACTCTCACTTGCGGACACATTTAACTTTCTTAGTGCCTTTTCAAAAATTTGAGGTTCCGGCTTTTTACAGCCTTCCCATTCAGAGATTAAAATGGCATCAAAGTATTTTTCAATTCCCAACGCGACAACATTATCCATTTGGAATTGACCTTTCCCATTGGTGATCATACCTAACTTCATGTTATTATCTTTTAACATTTCAAGCATTTCAATTAGATTAGGATATGGCACACAACTATTTTTAAATTGGGTTATATAATCTTCCAACAGTTGTTCCGGCGTTATTGTATGTATGTTAAACTCATTTACAAGTTGTTCATATACTTTATCTTTCCATACATAACCTCTGCAATCTAATTCTATAAACTTAGATACATATTTTTCTTTCGATATATGACCAAGGAAACGATAAAAACGGTGATACTGATCACATATAAATTCCCGTACAGATAAATCACGATTTAAAAGTGTGCCATCCAGATCAAAGAGGACAGCTTTAATCATTTAAAAATAACCTCCTCGCATGATGGGAGAACCATAGAAAGTTAGTCGACTATTTTCCTCGCAGGTGAATCTTTTTTTAGTCTAAAATCCTTTTTGCTCGCATTTACATATTTCGGATCTAAATAACCGGATTTTATATCACTTTTTGAGGCCTTTTTGAATTTGGGAAAAGACGTGTATTCTTCGTCTTTCCATACCCAAATACCGGACTTGCCCTTTTCTTTGTGAAATACATTTTTAATCAGTTTATTTTTTTGATTGGTTGTAAAATAGTTGGCGATAAATAAACGAGATGGTCCGGCTGTCAAAATGTTTTTTTCTATCACATTGTTTTGTATATCATGCTGTAATAAAAGCTGACCTCCATCCAGCCCCTTCGTATCATTCCGATAAATAATATTTTGAGAGATCGTCGAATTTATCGTACCTCCCCTTTTTTCATCATATCCGCCAATCGAAATCCCGGTGTAAAAGTTGTTATAAATAATATTGTTTTTAATGTTTATATGTTCTGCATATTTTTTAGCGTGTTCGGAGGTTGCTTCGATACCGATATCGTTTTTATAAATAGTATTTCTTTCAATGGTTATATTTTTCCCACCATCGACGTAAATTCCGCCAGCAGAATAATCTTTTCCATAAGCGGGATTGCCGTAAGAGGAAATTTCATATACTTTATTATTTTTTACGATCCCGTTACGTACATAATCAGCTTTTTTATTAGCAGAGGTGCCTTCATAGCCAATTAGATCAATTCCGATATTATCATTTCGGCGAACGAGGTTATTTTCTACTTTAAAGCCATTAATATTTCCGTTAAGAACAAGAGATTCACTCGAACCGAGTTTTAATTCTTCCACAGTATTTTTCGAAACAGTTATGTCCTTCATTGGCCCGGTCCCGTATATTGCAATTCCATGAGCATTTCCATCTGCTGCATGAGTCTCAATCCGCCGTACATGATTATTTTCTAACTTAATATGACTACTAGATCCCGTTACATAAATACCCATAACTGTTTCATCTGTTAACTTAGTTGTTAGATCCTGTATCGTGATTCCACTAATAGTTAGATAGTTTTTATTCTTAATAGCAACAAGTGATGTATCGCCTTCAACATTCTTTATTTTTTTCCCACTAAGAACAACCTTTTCATTGTTAAAGGATTTAAAAATTACTGGTTTTAACTTTGTGCCGCTGTGCTTAACAATAAGCTTTTCATAATAGGTTCCTTTACGGATATAAACGGTCGTTCCAGCTATCGCCTCAGAAGCCGCCTTTTTTAATGTACGAAACGGTTTTGATTTTGTACCATTATTTTGATCATTTCCATTTAAAGCCACATATATTTCCTTATCCTGTTTTGCATTCGTATTATTGAAAACACAACCAATCAAAATAGCAACTGCAAACAGTAGGAGAAAAGCTAATTTTTTCATTTCATCGTTCCTTGTTAAAAATTTTGTGAATTTCATATTTAATACAGTTATGCTATCCTCTTAATCCCAATCTTCCAAACAACCAAATTAACAATAAATGTTATAATAATATTAAGGTAAACTCCAATACTGCTAGAAATACTTAAAAAATGAATTCCAGCAAAAACTGCTATTGGTATGAAAAGTAAGAAAACCTTCCACCCCTCGCTCTGACCGACCGTTTCAAATGCTTCTGAAAATGGAATAGCCTTTTTCAAAGCTAAGAAACAAATCATTGTATATAAAAACGAATCGATTAACACAACAACTAAATCAGGTATAATTCGCCCACCATAAATGACAACAAAGATGATACTTAATAATAAATAGATGGGAATGTATAGTTTAACTAAAAAAGCTTTTAATGTCCCTTTAAATAATGTGGAGTAATCCTTGATCGGCAATGTTTTATATATCCAGGAACCTTTGTATTTCCCTGAATATCGCAGCATCATGACAATGGTAGGAATAATAATCATACTGAAATAAATCGTTAAATATGAATGACCAGATGCTACTTCCTGATAGCCTCCATCCCTGCTTACACTAAATATAAAAATAAATGGAATAACAAACGAAAATCCTAATGACGGATATACTTTTAATTTAAAATCGCGTTCTTGTTTCATCATTAAACTGGCAAATCGAAAGAAAGCACGCTCTTCTTTACTTCTACAAATATAACTTAATAAAGTATCCTTCCATTTCCTACGCTTTTTAATATTAATATTGCTATGACTGGAAAGCTTTTGTAGATTTCTTTCAAAAGTTGGGACTAAACGAAGATAGACGAAAAATGCAACAATTGGTACGATTAATGCCAAGCTCGAAAAGAGTAGATAAAAAGAAGACCCCTGCCCATTAATTAGCCATTCAAATGGAGCAGCATACCACATCGGTATAATAAAAACATGCCACCACTGTGGATGAAGAACAAAGTTGAAATCAAATATTTCAAAAGATCGAATGAGAACTTGATAACCAACCATTAATGCCAATGATAAACCGATTTGAACATAATTAATCATATCCTTCAGTTTCTCACCATCGAAAAACCGTAAAATAAGAATATATAGTAAAGCCGTGATAACAACAATCAATAAGTTAATTAAGATTAATTCAATAATACCAATCAGAAAAAATACAATTCCATGTCTAAATAGACCAACGAACATTGGAATCGTTGCGATCGATGCTGTTAGAAAAAACAAATAAATACTAATGTGTACAAATTTAGCAACACTGATGGTTTTTCGGCTAATCGGCTTTGTTTGCAGAATATTTTTATCCCGAACATCGAGTAATACAGAAGAGAAATCTGAGATCATCGAGGACATGACCATAAACATCGTAATCCCAAAGAAAATACTCATTTGGAACATATAATGATTTCCTAATGCAATAAATGGAATGGTGAAAAGGCCCACCAGGACATAGATCCAAAGCGATTTAATAAACCCATTTACTTCCTTCGTATTTTTTGGCTTTTTTCTATTCGCAGACTGACTGAAAATAGTGGGAACCCGTCTTTGGTCCATCGTGAGTTTTACTTGTAAAATCTTTCTCATGATTGGATAGTCGACTCCCATTTTCTCAAATACATTTTTAAATCGATCAAGAACTTTTAATGTACGAAAATCTTCCATCACTACACCTCTTGAACGATGGTTACGAATCTTTCACCAATTTCTTTATGTTCATTGAATCCCGTTAATTGGTTGAAGATTTCCTCCAACGTTCCTTCTTTGTTTTGATTTTGCAGATCGGCAAAGCTTCCGTCAGCAACGATCTTCCCGCCATTTAACAAGATGATTCGGCTACTGATTTTTTCAACGACATCCATGATATGTGAAGAATAGAAAATCGTTTTTCCTTGTGCCGCCAGTTGAGACAAAATTTCTTTAAAAATCATGACGCTATTGGCATCTAGGCCATTAATCGGCTCATCCAAAAACAAAATTTCCGGATTATGTAATAAGCTGGAGATAATTAACAACTTCTGTCGCATCCCTTTGGAGTAGGATGATATTCTTGAATGATACACTTCTCCAACACCAAACAACTCCATTAATCTTTTAGCCTTGTAATCTACCAAGTCAAAGTCCATACCATATAGTTCACCAATAAATGTTAAATATTCATGTGCGGTTAAATTATCATATACTTCGGCAATTTCAGGGACATAGCCGATTTTTCGCTTGTAGTCAATGTTTCCATCTGCAATATCTCTTCCGAATAGCTTTACTTCACCAGTGTAGCCATCTTCAATCCCAAGAATGATTTTCACAGTTGTGCTTTTCCCGGCACCATTAGGACCAATGTATCCAATGATTTCTCCTCTAGTAACATGAAGATCAATTCCTTGGAGAACATCATTCGTTCCATAGCTCTTTCGTAAATTACTAATTGTTAAAATTTCTTCTAACATTCCGTTCACCCCCACAACATATTATTTTTAATATTAACATAATTTTACAAACAATAAAAACCCATCGTTTAGATGGGCTTTCAAAAAGGTTTGGCTATTCTGGACTATTGATTTCCGCTACAGGTACTCGCTTTCCGAGGGGCTGGCGATGAGCCTCCCCATCGCTTTGCTCTTGCGGGGTCTCATCTGTCCAGCTGATCCCGCAGGAGTCTCGTACCTTCCGCTCCAATCAACATGGTGTCAATATCAACACTGGATTTTAAATCGGCCTAAAAAAACTGTGTGCATATCCAATTATTTTTTTAATTGTAATTTCGAAAATACTCCAGCATGGTCTGATGGCCAAAGCCCCGAATACGAACGACTATTAGGCTTATCTCCAACGGTTTCTGCTCGGATTGATTCCAAACCATTTTTAAATAAAACAAAATCAATGCGGCTCGTTAAATTTGAAGCATTATTTAATAAGTCTGGATCCTGACAACACGTATTTCCTATTCCGTTACCGCTTTCTTCCCATGCATCTTGAAATCCACCTTTAATAAAGCTCCTATAAGTAGGTGCATCATCGTTATGTGCATTTGAATTCAAATCCCCTGTTACGATTAAAGGAAGCTTTGTTTTAGCTGGTCCTTCTAAAATTTCCTTTGCTTGTTGCACCTGTATATCGGAATTCGTATCTAAATGCGTATTTATCATCCTAATACTTTGTCCCTCTAACTGTATGTCAATCGAGGACCATCCTCGTAATATTTCAATTTGTTGGCCTGCTATTTGAACAATAAGATTTGTTTTGAAATGTTTAGCCATTCTTTTATTTATCTTTAGTCGATATCCTTTTCGAACTAAAATAACATCCCTATCTAATAAACGTACAAAATTGCCATTGCTATCCGGAAGCTCGACGGATGTATTTTTGTTTTGAATAGCTACTTCATAATCTAAACCGCTTTTTTTCAATTCAATCAATAATAATTGAACAAAATCATAAGTGACTTTACGATAATTAGGAATAATTAATTGCCATCGAACCGCTTCTTGCAGACCAATAAGATCGGGTTTCTTTCTGGCAATCTCACGGGCGATTGCTTTTACACGAATAGGTAGATTCGTTGCAAGAAATTGACGGTACACCTTTGACACAAGATTGGGAATTTGATCTCGTGTTGAAGTAAATAACGGCGGTAATTCTACACCCATATATAGATTCCATGTGAGAATCGAAAGATGAAAACCATCCCATATTTTCATCTTTTCACCTCCAATCATTAACACACTCCATATAGTAAATGAAAGGTGTCGATGAATGGATACGAATTTTTTCTTAAATGAACAATTCTGGATGAAACTAACGTAGATTGCCTCAAGATATGTTGCAATTTTTTCGGAGTAATATGTGCAACAGCCCTTTTACTTATAATAAGATGTTTTCTTCCTTATTTTCTATAATGTTTACCTTATCAGTTTTAACTGTCGATAGAATAATGATTGTACTAATAATACAAAATGAACCTATCCAATCGACAACACCGAAAGCAACATGCAGCCAAACAATCGATAGAACAGCCGCTGCCAATGGCTCAATACAAGCCAGAAGGCTCGTCTCGGATGCGCTGATATACTTTAAACTTTCTAAATAACTATAAAAAGCAATTAGTGTTCCAAACAAGACAATAAACGCTACTGCAAAAAATGCGTTAAATGACCAATGTCCTTCAAACTTCCAAGGTGGATGAATAAAACTAAAACATACTCCGCCAATCAGCATTCCCCATCCTACAACGATTGTTGATCCCCAATTAGCCAGCAATTGATGGGGCTGTAATGTATAAAATGCTAAGGCAACGGCTGAGGCAAGCCCCCAAAACAATGCCATGCCAGAAATTGATAGGCTTTGAATATTCCCATGTGTAACAAGAAGAAACGTACCTAACAAGGCTAAAATTACCGCTGCCATCTCCTTAAAAGTTGGCAGCCTTTTCGATTTCATTGCTAGGTAACAAGAAATTAAAACCGGTGCTAAATATTGCAATACAGTAGCTGTTGCGGCATTCGATTCTTTAATCGCAGCAAAATATGTATACTGGACTGCTAACATTCCGAGAATACTAAACAATAAAATACGGAAAATATCATATTTGTTCTTCCATATCCCCCAAATACTTTTTGGCTCCTTCTTGGCTGCAATTCCTAAAAGGATTACGCCTGATAGTAATAAACGGATTACGACTAACCATTCCGGACTAAACCCTTGCTTTTGGAAAAGAAACTGAGCTACAGTCCCTGATATCCCCCATAACGAAGCACCAGTTAGGACTAATACCATTCCTTTAGTTCTAGAATAAGATTTATCGTTGATATTCATAATATTTCCTTAAATTTATTTAAATGGTGATGTAAGCAGAAAAACACATTCAAGTAAATGTAATTATTTGCATTTCTATTCATGATTTAATGGATGAAACTGATACTTTCCAAGGTCAATCCGGTCATTCATGCCAAATTCAATTCCTTCACTTTCAAGAGAAAATTTTTGTATTTGAAAATATTCATCATCCGCGAAGCCAATTTGACCTTTTGCATTTACCACACGGTGCCATGGAAGCTTGTGCTTTTTACTCATTGAGTGAAGGATGCGGACGACCTGCCTGGCAGCCCTGGGGCTCCCCGCTAATGCCGCGATTTGCCCATATGTCATCACTTTTCCTTCGGGGATATGTTGAATAATTGAAATGACTTGAGAAGTAAATGGAGTCATATGCATCTTTTCCTTTTTCTACTAGTTTTTCAGTAATGATTGACGTGATTGTAATATATATTATACTATAATAGCTTGAATAATTTTGAAAGACGTGGTTCGTAACCATCCCACGATAAAAAACTAAGGAGAGAATAATAGATGAAAGTAAAAACACTCGTTGTTAATGCGATTATTGCCGCATTGTATTTTGTAATTTCCCTTGTTATCCAGCCGATCGGATTCAAGGCGATTCAATTCCGGATTCCAGAAATGTTTAACCACTTAATCGTATTTAATAAAAAATACTTTTTTGGAATTGTTTTAGGAGTCATTCTTGCAAACTTCTTTTTATCACCAATGCCGAATTTTGACCTAATTTATGGGGTTGGGCAATCAATTATTGCATTATTGATTACGATTGGGGTGTCCCACTTTATAAAAAATATATGGGGCCGAATGATTGTAAATACAATTGTGTTCACCTTTACAATGTTTATCATTGCATATGAGCTGCAGGTAGCCCTTGGCTTTCCTTTTCTTTATACATGGCTAACTACTGCAATCGGTGAATTTGTAGTCATGGCAATAGGTGCACCAATCTTTTATAACCTAAATAAACGCGTCCATTTTGAAAATCAAGTATAAATAAGAGCGATTGCTGCAGTTCACAGTAGCAATCGCTCTTTTTATTATGTTTATGCTTTTACTTTTGAGCCCACAAATTGTTCAAAAAAAGTGAGGATTTTTTTATAAACAGCAATTTCATTTTCTTTCTTCGAAAAACCATGACCTTCATCCTCCAACAGCATATATTCTACATCTCTTCCTTTATCTTTTAACGCCTGAACGATTTGATCAGATTCCTCTTTCACGACACGAGGATCATTTGCTCCTTGGATGACGAGCATAGGTTTGGTCATTCCATCTAAATGTGTAATTGGCGAATACTCAATGAGCTTTTCTTTATCTTTCTCTGGATTTCCTACCCATTGATCCATCACAGGTTTCCAGTCTTCAGGAACAGAATTGATAAATGAGAACAAATCAGATGGTCCAAAAATGTCTACAACTGCTTTAAAGTAATCAGCATGTCGACCATGTAATAGAAGGGCCATGTATCCACCATAGCTTCCACCCATTAACAAAATATTTCCTTTTTCCGCATAACCGTTTTCAATTAACCAGTCTAACCCGGCGACATTATCTAGACGAGGTCCATATCCCCAGTCACCTTCAACCATTTTCATAAATTCTAATCCATAACCGTAAGAGCCACGGAAGTTTGGTGCGAATATGCTGTAACCTTGATTTAAGAAAAATTGGAAGGAAGCCCGGAAAAATTTCCGTTCTGATGCTTGTGGTCCACCATGCGGCCAAAAGATAATTTCACCATTGTCATTTTCTTTCTTTGCTTTGAAAAAGAGTGATTCAATTTCAAGTCCATCAAATGAACTATAATTAACGACCTCAGGCTCAACTAATTCATTTGAATCGACACCTGGTACAGTATATTGAGTTAATGGGGTCCACTCATTTTCTTGAAGCTTATAAATATTATGTGGCTTTGTTGCACTTCTTCCTAATAAATAGATTGTTCCCGATTTGGCAACGATAAGCTTTTCAATGACACTGCATGGTGTAGGAAGCTTCCTCCACTCCCCATTTTGCAAGTCATACTCATATAAATAATCTTCTACACCTTTGACACTGCTTATATACAATACTTGTTTGGATTTATTATATTTGATGCTGCTCAGACTCTCATTCTCAAATTCTTTTATTTTCAAAAACGTATTCGTTTCAAGGTTATAAGAAGCTAAATAAGTAAAATCTGATTCATAATCGGTTAGTAAATAAACAGTTGAGTCAGAAACAAACACACCATCGCTAGCAGTATGCTGTTTATCGGTGGGTGGGGTTAGAAGAATATCTTTCTCATCATGTCTCGCATATAAAAGTGTATGGGTATTCGCATAATGTTTAAAGTAAAGAAAAGTCGATTCATCAGGGCTAAAGTCAATCAAGTATGTAGCTGCATCTTTTCCTTCCAATACCTTCGTTTCCTGACCAGACTCTAAATCTAAACAATAAGCATTCAGATATGTCGGGTTGTCTTTTGCAGATGTGTAATAAAGCTTTTTCCCATCATCCGATAAAATCGGTATGAAATTCCGGGTGCCTTCATGATACACGATTTCTTTCATCGTCCCACCTTGCAATGGAATCCCATAAAACTGAGTATTCTCATCCCCATCTTTATCAAATCCGGCAATGATAAACCTTCCTTGCTTATCATAAATCAAATCTTGACAGCTTTGGTCGATAAATGTGAGCGGGTAAGGAAACGTATTTGGCAGATCCATCGCCCATAAATTATACTTTCCACTTAAATTTGTGCTAAAAGCAAGCTGATTTTCATCCGGGCTTACGGCAAAGTCTTCAATAGCAAATGTCCGTAAAAATTGCTCCACATCTGGTTTTGAAAATGAAATCATTCATCCCACCCCTTATATTCTTTCAATATAGAAAAATCTGTCTATTATTATACCATACATTATAAAAAAAACGGCAACAAGCTAAGCCCATTACCGTCTTTTCTATATTACATACTTTGAGATGTAGCTGTTACTGTTTCTGGTTCCGATTCTTTCTTTTTCATAAAAAGAAATGTGTAGATAATTAATAATAGAACTATGCATACAATTGAAAATCCATAGATGAAATGGAATCCCTTATTCGCAGCAAGGATGCCCAGTCCTGTTGAACCGATAGCCATTCCAAGATCCATGGAGGAAAAATACATTGCGTTCGCAGTTCCTTGTTTTTCCTTAGTAACAAGACTAACCGCTATCGCTTGTAAGGTTGGTGTCACCATTCCATAAGCCACTCCATAGAAAAACCCTGCAAAAAGTAAAGTACTTGCACTATGGGTGATAGATAATAGAAACAATCCAATGATTCCGCAAATTGCTGCGGGGTAGATAATTACTTTATGTCCTAGCGTATCATATAATCTTCCTGAAACTGGTCTTGCAGCTAACATGACAATGGCCACCACTAAAAAGAAAAGGGAAACTGATCCCCCGAGGTGTTCCTCCTTACCCAGTTCTCTTAGAAAACTAATGACTCCTCCAAGCGTAATTGAAAAAAGTGCACATAAAATACTTGGAACAAACGCCTTTTTATCAAAAATAGATTCTTTAAAGGAAAGCTTATGTTTCGGTTCTGCCTTCGTTAAAGTTGGTTCTTCTTTTGAAGGTTTAATAAAAAAGCTGAAGATAAAAGTAAGAACTGCTAAAACAACTGAAATAATTAATAAAAAATTAAATGGCAACGTAGCTAATAAGGCAAGTGCTACCATAGGGGCCATACTTGTCCCAATACTTGTCGCTAATCCGTAATAACCGATTCCTTCACCTAATCTCTTTTTCGGAATGATATTTGTAGCTAAAGTCGCTAAAATCGTTGTCATAATTCCAAATCCAATCCCATGAAATACCCTTAATAAAAGTAATAATGGTACGGACTGTTGATTGTAAGCAATCGCGAGTGTAATGGCTACGAAAGCAAGTGAATAAATACTCATTTTTTTCACATTGACACGGTGGATGAGATAACCGATAAACGGACGCGTAATAATTGCCGCTACCATAAAAACAGTCGTCATCAGCCCACCTTGAGCCGGATTATTTTTTATATCAGTAATAAAAGCTGGAAAACCAGCGGTAAGCAATTGCAAACATAAAAAAAATAAAAAAGCCATTAAGACAATGGCTACATACTGACCTGTCCACAATTTATTCGATTCCTTCATACATTTATTCCTTCTTTCTAGTTGTTTACATCATCAAGTAGTGAATCTGCATTATCTTCAAGTTGCTTCAATACTTTCAAATAAATATGGAGTGACTCTTCATCAATTCCATCGATAATTTTTGTGAAAATCTCTTCCAAATACGGAGTAACCTCTTTAACTAAGTTCGTTCCTTTTTCCGTAATCATTATTAAGAAGGAACGCCGATCAGTTGGTTTTACCTTTCTTTTAATAAACTCACTCTTTTCAAGCAAATCGAGAATTTTTGTCAGTGTTGCTTGATCTTTATCCGCTCGTTTTGATAACTCCTTTTGTGAAATATGATCATGCTCACTTAACGTTCTTAGAACACTCCATTGTTCAGAAGTAATATTATAAGATTTTAAGTAAAAATTAATTGTACGACTCATTTTTTTACTAGTACGCACAGAAGCGAACCCGATTGATCTATCTTTTGAAATGGTCACCTTAAACGTTCTCCTTTCAATTATATTTTAATTATATACTAAAAATTAATTTGTGTAAATATAGTTTGTATACAAATTAACTTGATACAAAAAAGATAACAATGAAATTGTTGGTTTCATTGTTATCCCTTTTTTTACACATTTACGTTCTTTGAATTTCCACAATCACAAATTTCCGTTTTTGAATATAAATAAGTCTTGCTGCTAAGCCAATTCCTGCAGCCAGTAATCCGGATGTTAAGCCAATCCAATATCCTGGTGCACCAAGTGCAGTGAAATGTGCTAATAAATAGCCAACCGGTAAGCAAATTAGCCAGTAAGCAATAAGAGTCGTAATAAAGGCGATGTTTACATCTTTGTAGCCTCGAAGTGCCGCTTGTGCAGTCGCTTGAATCGCATCGGAAATTTGGAAAAATAAAGCATAAATTAAAAAATGTGCAGTTAAGTTAATAACAGCTAGTTCATTTGAATAGAAGCCTGCTACCTTGTATCTAAATAAAACAACAAGTAAACCTGTAAATAGAGCAATGAAGATAGCTAAAATAATCCCTAACCAACTATAAGTCCTTGCATCTTTATAACGTTTAGCTCCCACTTCAAAGCCAACCAAAACTGTTAAGGCTAGGGAAATACTAACAGGCACCATATAGAGAAACGAAACGATATTGAGTGCTGATTGGTAGGCAGCAATCGTTGTCACACTGAACTTACTGATTAATATCGTCACAACGGCAAACATACTCGTTTCAAAAAAGGTCGACAATCCCATCGGGACACCAATTTTTAAGATTTCCTTACATTTTCCCACTGAAAACTCTTTAAAATTCGAAAATACTCGATATGCCAAAAACGGATCTTTTTGTTTTATAATGTAAGCTGTTATCCCCGCAATAATCCAATACGTAATGGAAGTCGCATAACCTGCACCCGCCCCACCAAGCTCAGGCAATCCCCAATGTCCATAAATAAACAAATAATTTAATAGAAAATTGAAAGGTAACGATGAAATCATAATGACCATAACGACACGCGTTTTTCCGAGTCCGTAGATAAACGATCTTAAAACGTTAAAAATAAACAGTGGAAGAATTCCATAACTTAGTCCCACTAGATAATCATGCGCTGTGTTTTGCACACGTGTTGGCAGATTCATTCGATTTAATAAGGGATCCAATAGAAAAAATCCAAGAACAATTACTATTAATGCGATCATTAACGATAAATAGACGCCATTGACGACAATTGAAGATACTTCTTTATTTTTCTTTTCTCCAAAGCGCTGGGCGACGATCGGCGATACGGCAAGTAGAATTCCACTTAATCCCGTAAACACCGGATTCCATATAGAGGAACCAATTGCTACCCCCGCCAAATCGGAGGAATTATACTTACCTGATAAAATGGTGTTAAAAAACACCATCGAAAACATTCCCAATTGAGTGATTAAAATAGGAATGAGTAAAATAAATATTTGTTTTATTTTTTCTTTCATTGTATACGTTTGATTCATTTTTTTCGGTACTCCTACACGTAATTAATATTAATCGACTGGTTCAAGAAGTCCCATTTCTAAACAAGTTGAAAGGGATAATTTTTTCAAGCTGGATTGAAATCGAATATCGATGCTTTCCGGCCCGATAAGGGTTATTTCACCATGGCCAAACACACGATGTTTTATCATTTTTCCTACCGACAATTGTGAACGAGCTTTAATTCCATTTGGATTAGAAAGAAATTTTGACTGTTTAGTACTCGCCTTCATTTGCTGTTTTTCCTTGGCAGGTGCGATAATTTGGCGGATATTGTTTAAAAATGGTGATTCTTTTATGGGACTGCCATTTTTCTTTTCGTATGAAAGTAATTCCAAGTGATGCTTGGCTCGAGTCATTCCAACATAAAAAAGGCGAACAGCCTCTTCCATTAGCTCAGGTTTCCCTTCATCATAACTTTTTGTTTCGGGTTTTGAAGGGATAATTCCATCTACCAAGTCAATCATATACACGCGCTTAAACTCTAGTCCCTTCGAACTGTGAAAAGTAGAAAGTGTTACGACATTTTCACTTTTTTGTCGTTTCGAATTTTTCATTAATTCTTCTAAGTATTTCAAACGATGTGCAAACTCTTCCATCGACTCTAATGTATCGGCAATTTCTTCTAATGTATTGAGAATTCCCACTAGATATTCCAGATTAAAGCCAAGGCGTTCGCTCATTTTTTCGATTGCCTTCTCATATCCGAGCTCATAGCGTATAGATCGGATAGCAGAAAGTGGAGCATTGCCTTGCATATCATGGAAAATTTCCTTGCATTTTTTCAGCTGTTTCACTTGATAGTCCTTTAACTGGACGAACTTAAGAAGATTGTCAAAGACAGAATCCTTATTACGTATAGCTTTTAGTTCGGCCATTTGCTGTTTCGTAATATATCCATTAAATTTCATATGGATTTTATCTAAAATATCCACACGTTTATCATTAAAAGTCATTCTCATGAAATTCAACATATCTTCAACGACCCAATGAGAAAAAAATCGATTGTCCGAGTCTTTTATATAAAATGGGATGCCAGCTCGATCAAATAGATTTATTAACGGTATTGATGACGAATTATTTCGGTATAGCACCGCAACATCTTGATAGTTTGCAAGCCCGGAAATCTCTTTCACTAAATACGAGGTTTGATTTTTATCATTAAAATGACGTCTCATAATAATTGGCTTGGCAACTGGGTTATCCGTAAACATGTTTTTATCATAGCGATTCTTGTTTCGCTTGATGAATTGGTTGGCAACATCAACGATATTCTTTGAGGAACGATAATTTTGCTCCATCTTAAGAATGGTTGCCTCCGGGTATATTTTTTTGAAATCCATTAAATATTGTGGTTCGGCAGCACGCCATGTGTAAATCGATTGGTCATCATCGGCTACAACACACAGATTTTTATGCTGCTGTACGAGTTTTTCAATGATTGCATGTTGAACCATTGATGTATCTTGACTTTCATCGGTAAGAAAATAATCATACCTTTGTTGATATTTTTGAAGAAGTTCTTTCTCTTCATCCAATACTCCGTTAGCTATCGTTAACATATCATCATAATCTACTAATAATTGATTCGAACTTGTTCGTTTAACTTTTTCATATTCTCGTAAAATTTGTTCTGCCTGAGGAACAGTACATTCAACGGTTGACCATTTTTGCTGTGGAAGAAGTTTGTTTTTTATATAGCTAATATAGGTTGTTAATTCATCTAGCTGATCCTCCGTAATCAATTCGCCTACCATCTCTTTAAATAGCTCTCGAAGAATCATTTTTTTATTTAAAGTGCGATTGTTTTGGTTAGCCGTGGTTCCACCCTCGATTAATTGATAGGCGATCTTTTGATGAGTGAAATGTTCTCGTACTATTGCAAAGGCTAAACTATGAATCGTTGAAAAATGAACAGGAGGAAGAGATGGAAAAAAACGTTTGAATCGTTCTTCCATATCGATTGCGGATGCTTTACTAAATGTCACCGCTTTAATCCGAGCCGGATGCACACCTTTTTCTTCTATTATATAGCCAATTCTCATAATGATTGTTGTCGTTTTTCCTGAGCCGGGAGTTGCTAAAAGTAGGAGTGGACCCTCGGTCTGAAGAACAGCTTTCTTTTGAACATCGTTCAGTGAAACACCTAATTGCTGCTGCTTAGACTCAAAAAACTTTTCTCCTGAAGACATTTGCTAAAACCTCACTAAAACTATCAAAATATATATTGTTCTAATATTATCATACAAGCGGAAGTACAAAAAGCTGCTAGACATACTAGCAGCCGATTTTTTAATAAGTAAAAAAGTATAAATTTTTTTAGGTTTAATGTTCATAATAAATATCTGCCGTTGTATAACTCCGGCATAGCCCCGACAAGCAAGGCGTTTCCGCTTTTCTTAATAGAGCAAATATTTCTTTCTCGTTTTCTCAAACTTCTTTAAGTCAGCTTTCCATTTCCCTTCAATTTCCTTAAGGGATGTTCCATCATTTATCGCTTTTCGTACCCATCCATTGCCGATTAATTGGTCGAATGCGGATATTCCGCTGCTATTTTCCGGACGGAAGGCAAAATCGTTTGGATAAAGATCATGGATCATTTTAACGATAGCTACCCCCGTTTTTACAGATTGATAGCTTTTCCGATCAGTTACATGAATTTGAATGCCCCCAGAGAGTTGACCATTAAATTTCGAACTTGTTGGAGTAAAATAAGCACTTCTAAACATAACACCGGGAAGCTTAAGATTATTCAAGCTTTGAGCAAGCTCTTCTCCATCGATAAACGGTGCACCTATCAGTTCAAATGGCTTTGTTGTCCCTCTTCCTTCCGACACATTTGTTCCTTCGATAAGGGCCGCACCCGGATATACAAGCGCCGTATCTAAAGTCGGCATATTCGGTGAAGGAAGCACCCACTGAAGCGGTGTTTCATCGTAGTACATATTCCGTTTCCAACCTTTCATCTTCACAACTGTTAAATCAGCGCCTATCTTAAATTCTTTGTTGAAATATTTAGCTAGCTCCCCTACCGTCATCCCATGTTGTAAGGCAATTGGATACAGCCCGACAAATGAGGAATATTTCGGATCCAGCACTGTCCCTTCTACTTTTGTACCACCGAGTGGGTTCGGACGATCTAACACAACAAAAGGGATATTGTTTTCTTTGGCAGCTTCCATTGCATAGGCCATTGTGTAAATATACGTATAAAATCGAGCACCTACATCTTGGATATCGAATACAAGAACGTCTACATCTTTCAGCATATCAGGGGTTGGTTTTTTCGTTTCCCCATATAGACTATAAACAGGAAGGCCTGTTTTTTCATCAATATAAAATGGAACGTAGGATCCTGCTTGTTCACTTCCTCTTACACCGTGTTCCGGCCCAAATAAGGCAACTAAATTAATTTGTTTATTATTGTAAAATTTATCGACGATACTTGTTAAAGACTGGTCAACGCCAGTTGGATTAGTTATAAGTCCAACCTTTTTCCCCTTTAATAGGTTAAGTTGATCTTTTAATAATACTTCTACCCCTAGTTGAAAAGACTTGTCTTTATGCTTTTTTGCAGGTTCGATTGGCTTCGCTAAAACTGCAGATAAGCATGAAACAGATAGAATCACCGCAAAAATTGCGACTAACCACTTCTTCATCTCCATTCTCCTCCCTTAAGTTAAGTGAGAAGGAGCTGGTTTCCCCAACTCCCCGCTTCCTACATACCTATTGACCTAGCGATTTCGTAACTCCCAATCGGTGCTAGTAAAATGAAGCTTTACCTTTTTCCCTTTTGACTGAATTTGTGGATCGGCAATATACCATCCTCTTCCATTTACTGTAGCATCCGTCTCATATTGAAAACGAATAAATTTCGTTCCTTCTGGAATCGAATAGGTTGCCTTTTTCCAATTTACACTTGATCCTGTATATCCCATTCCAAGCGATGTCCAACTCTCACCATCATTAGAAATTTCTACTTTTCCATAGTCGGCATCATTTTCAATTCGATACCATGTTTGGAACGTAAGGGTTGATGGTTTTTTACTATTCACTTCCGCTTGTAATATTGCTTTTTTGTTATCCCCATAACCAGCAAACCATGCTTGTTTTTTTCCTTTCATATCGACAGGAATCGCATCCCCCGCTTGTCTGGCAACGAGTCTTCTCGTTTGGTTCGTTGAAACCGTATTACGGGATGGATGAACTCGATTTGTTAAAAGAATAACTATTGTTTGGTTTTTTGGACTAATCACTAATGAAGTTCCCGTATATCCTGTATGGCCCATCGTATTTTCATCTGCAAAACCATCCATATACCAACCTTGATTCAATTCATAGCCAAGACCATGATCATCCCCTGGAAATGCTTGATTCATATTTTTCTCCATTAGCTTTACAGTAGAAGCTTTTAAAATTCGAGAATGACCATATTTGCCTTCGTTTAAAAATGTCTGTCCAAGTATGGCAAGATCATTGGCAGTTGAAAAAACTCCAGCATGCCCGGCTACACCATCAAGGGACCATGAATTTTCATCATGGACTTGGCCCCAAACGAGACCTCTATTCGTCCATGGTTGATATTCAGTAGCAGCAATTCTTGATTTCAAAGATGCAGGTGGATTGTACATCGTATCCTTCATGCCTAGCGGCTTCGTAATATGTTTTTTTACATATTCATCCTGCCTTTGCCCCGACAGCCTTTCGACAAGAACACCTAATGTGATCATATTCAAATCACTATATGTGTAAGTCGTTCCCGGAGCATTTGTAAGCTGATGTTTTAACACAATCTGTAATCTATCCGCTCTTGATGTTCCCATTTTATAAACGAGAATTCCCGGCTCGAAACCAGAAGTATGGGTCATTAGTTGACGTATCGTTACTGTTTCTTTCCCATTTTCCGCAAATTCCGGAATGTATTTAGCTACGGGATCATCAAGTTTAAATTTTCCTTTTTCATATAACTGCATTGCTGCAATGGAAGTGAAAATTTTACTGATTGAAGCAATATCAAAAATCGTATCTTTTTTCATTTGAATGGGTTGATTGGTTTCAGTAAACTGATCATCTGTATAGCGATAAGCATATCCGTATGCTTGATGTTTTACCGTCACCCCTTTTCTTGCAACATAAGTAACAGCACCGGGCATAACTTTTTGAGTGATTGCGTCATTAATGATAGAATCCATTTCTTTCAATGGAGCTTCAGCCATTCCGGCTAACTTAGGCTTTCCAGGAAGTAAAACAGGAAAAGATGAACCGGGATGATCCCATGTATATTTTGTCTGCATCACATCATCTCTCTTACTTGCTTCTACTGTTGATATCCCCTTGGTTGAAAACAATAATGTTGTACTCAACAACACAACTGAACATGTTTTAATAATTTTCTTGTTCAATTGAATCTCCCCCTATTAATAATGTAGTCCTGAACCAAATGAATACAGACCAGGAATTGTAACTGGAAGCTTTCCATTTGGAGAAATTTCTCCTACTAATGCCTTTGCCAGAGCTCTTGTTGAGATATCACGATTTCCGTACGTTAAAATGTTTGCATCCATATTAGGAAATGACATAATATCATATGGATTTCTCATCGATGCAATTACGACTGGTTTGCCTGTTTGCTTTAGTGTGTTAACCAACGTTTGCTGTGCACTATTTGTATTTGCATTATACGTGGCAACCACGATGACGTCGGTGTTTTTTGATTTGTCTACCGCTGTCTGAATTTGCGCCGCAGTTGGTGAAGTATTAGTGCCGTAAGCAGTAGTCTCCAAACCCTTTTCAGTGAGTAATGTGCCTAGTCTTTCAGAATTAGCTGTCGTTGGGCCAGTAATAAACACTTTTTGATTGTGCTGTAGGGGTAGAACATGATTATCATTTTTGAGTAATGTAATGCTTTTTTCAGTGATTTCATCTGCCATTCGAAGATTTTCCGGCGTTCCTATTTTTTCAAGCTGCTTTTCCTTGGTCAAAGGATGCTCAATAATTCCGCGCTTATATTTTGCAAGAAGGATACGAGTCACTGATTGGTCAAGGCGTTTTTTACTAATTTTCTTTGTTTTAACTGCTTTTACCATAGATTTATAGGCAAGTTCAACATCTGGCGGATTCAGTAAAATATCTGCCCCTGCTTCAAATGCAGCTACTGGAACTTGATCAGCTGGCAAAACATTTGCCCCTGACATATCTAAACTATCTGTAATAATTAATCCATCGTACTTAAGCTGGTTCCGAAGAACCCCCGTCATTATCGGTTTGGACAGTGTCGCTGGTAAGCCGGAAGAATCTAAAGCTGGAACGACAATATGTGCCGTCATAATTGCATCAACTCCAGATTTGATCGCTGCCCTAAATGGATTTAAATCAACTTCGTAAAGTGTTTTCAGATCATGATTCACAATTGGAAGTCCATAATGGGAATCGACATTGGTATCCCCATGACCAGGAAAATGCTTTCCTGTTGCAATGACATTTTGCTTTTGTAATCCTTCAATCTGTGCAGTTCCTAAAGCTCCCACTAAATTAGGATTTTCAGAATAAGAGCGCACACCGATGACTGGATTTTCTGGATTCACATTTACATCTAAGTCAGGAGCAAAATCCATATTGATGCCCAAACTTTTTAGCTCTGTTCCCATAATTTCAGCAGATTTTTTTGCATAGATCACGGATTTAGTTGCACCTAATGCCATGTTTCCAGGCAAGACAGTTGCTGGCTCGGTGACACGTGCAACGATTCCACCTTCTTGGTCGGTTGAAATGAATAAAGGTATATTTGATTTTTGCTTCAAAGCAATCGCTTGTAGACCATTTGATAAGGATTGGACTTGATTCGGATTTATAGGAGTTCCGATATTATCGTTCCAATTAAAATAGATGACACCGCCAATATGATATTTCTCAATAATTTCTTTATAATTTGCCCCTCCACGTTTAGAGTTTAAATTCGTTTCTGTATAATCTGGGTCAGTAGGTGTTTTCCCATAAGCATGGATGATAAAAAGCTGTCCTACTTTTTCTTCGACAGACATGCTTTTCAGCTTTTTCTTCACCCACTTTTTAGCAATCTTATCTTGATTCCCCTTAGATTTTTCCTTTGCCTGAATGGTTGATGTATTCGGTAACATTAACGAAAGTAGAAGCACGAATGTCAGCATGAACACCCAAATTTTTTTAGGCATTTGTTTTCCTCCCCTAAGTTCAATTTTTTGCAAGGGCTTACTTGTATTAAAGTCTACCAACACTGTTGGAATTGTCTATATAACTTTTGCCCTCTTTTATTTTGAAAATTCCCTATTTACATATCTGGATGCCTATGTCTTTTTACATATTTTCGAAAGCGGCATTCAATACACAATCATGCCCAAAATGCTTGTGAAAAAGACACTATAAATAGTCAATAGACCAGTTTTATAATCGATTTTCTTAAAACTAATTAAATTAAGTTTTACTTACTTTCACATGATTTTTTGCCCAAAATTAAAATAGTCAGAAAGTTACTATTATTCTATCTATTTTTTCTATAAACTTGACCTAATCTAGTAGAGGAGGAGATTCAATGAATAAGAAAAAATTCGTCATTCCTATGATCTTGTCTGCGGCAATAATAGGAGGATCGTTTTCCGGAGGTGCTGCTTATGCTATTCAGCCCGATGATTCAGGATATCCAAAGATTCAAAAGATGGATGCCAAACAAAGTTTAAAAAGAGATGCCAACCATTCTATCTTTGCTAAGAAGCTAGGATTTAATAAGAAAAAAGATGTTGCTGCTATTAATTATATTGAAAAAAATAAGAATCTCTTAAAAATGAAGGAACCCGCAAAAAACTTAAAGGTTAAAAAAATGGAGATTGATAAATTTGGCATGACCCATGTACGTTTGCAACAAACAAAAAATGGAATACCGATTGAAGGTGCTGAAGTCATTGTCCATTATGACAAAGAAGGGACCGTTCAAACTGTTAATGGCCAATACAGTAATGATATTGCGGAGATAGATTTAAATACAAAAGCAATAATTACTGCAGATCAGGCCATTGAAAAAGCCAAGGAGATAATCTCTGCACCAAAAGATTTAGACTATAAACCTACACAGGAGTTGGTTGTTTATCCTTTTAATGGCGAAAATTATGTCACCTATAAAGTAAATGTGAATTTTCTTGGGGAACACCCTGGGAATTGGGATGTATTTATCGATGCGAAAACAGGTGACGTTGTAGATATGTATAACGAATTAATGCATATCGAAGGCAACGATTACAAACCGATGAAGGGTGTAGGTACAGGGGTGCTAGGAGAAAAACGCGAACTCCATATTTCCAAAAAGAAAGATCCGGCATTAGGAAACGGAATGATGTTTTTTCTAAATGATATTAATCATGACCATTTAGGAGGAATTACTACCTACGATTTCGGAAACGAGTTCGATTCAAGAACTAACCCGTTGCCTGGTAAATTATTTGCAAAGAAAAACAATTCTTGGAATGATGACTATGATCGTGCTGCGGTTGATGCCCATTATAATTCCGAAAAAGTTTATCATTATTATTTAGATAAACATGGCCGAAATTCTTTGGACGATAATGGCATGGAAATAAAGTCCACCGTACACTACGGAGATGGCTATAATAATGCTTTCTGGAATGGACGGCAAATGACTTATGGTGACGGGGATGGACAATTCATGATTTCTCTTTCAGCCGGTCTTGATGTAGCCGCCCATGAAATGACGCATGGAGTAACTACCCACACAGCCGGATTAAAATACCGAAATGAATCTGGTGCGCTCAATGAAGCATTTTCTGATATTTTTGGTGCATTAGTGAATGAAGACAGCTGGGAAATTGGCGAGGACATTATGGCGCCTGAAGCAAAAGCTTCCGGGAGAACAGCTCTAAGAAGTATGAGCAATCCGAACAAGTTTCCAGTGAACGCAGCCTACACTCCTTACGGAAACGGAAGTGGTGTATATCCCAAACATATGGATGAATTCTACCATCTTCCACTTAATCTAGATAACGGCGGAGTCCATGTCAATTCCTCCATCATTAATCATGCTGCCTTCTTAACAGGAGAACAAATTGGAAAAGACAAACTTGGACAAATCTATTACCGTGCACTAACCATTTATTTAACTCCCGATTCTAACTTCAGTGATGCTAGACAAGCCATTATCCAATCAGCCATTGACATATACGGAGAAAACAGTACCGAAGCACAAGCAGCCGAAAACAGCCTAAACCAAGTCGGCATCCTCCAATAAATACCATACCGGTGCCAGGCACCATTTATACAGTTTTTTGAATATTTATTGCAAATTATGTATAAATGGTGTCAGGCACCGCTTATTTCCATCCTTTTATTTCTAGTTGTTGGTGTTTGTTGAATAGGCCAGGGTAGATGAGAAAGCCGAGGATGATGGCCGTTAAACATGCAGCTGTCATTATTAGAAAAACAATTAATAGTTGCAGACGTACTGCTTGAATCGGGTCAGCGCCGGCAATGATTTGTCCTGTCATCATACCTGGTAACTGGACAAGGCCAATTGTTTTTTGGCTTTCGATCGTCGGAATGAGGCTAGAACGGATCGATTGTTTAAGAATCGGATAAATTGATTGTTTTATACTGCCTCCCAATGAAAGGACGAGAAGTACCTCTTCCTTTCGCATATCTAGCTCACCTTTTAAGCGATTTAAGAAAAGATTAGCTATGACCATTGAGTTCCCTATAATCATCCCACTAATTGATATCATATATTGTGGAGATGCTGGTACAATATGCATCCCTATTAAAAAACTTTGAGTTATCACCTCAACAATCAATATCGTTAAAAAGGTTTTCCAAAAAATTCGCGGCAATCCTTTACCACGTTTCGCTGCGTTTTTAGTTGCTACCAAAATCATCAATAAGATCATTAAAATCACGACTGATAAGTGCTGGAAACCAAAGACTATTTTTAATATGTATCCAACAATCATTAATTGGATTGTTGCCCGCAAACTTGTTATGATTAAATCTTTACCTAGACCTAGTTTAAAGGCTGCTGATAGAAAAAGCGCGATGACAACAAAACCAAAACTAAATAATATTGCAAGTAGATTCATACCTTTTCCCTCTTCAAGTCTAAAAATTGTCTTGTTAGTTTTTCTCTAGGTTCAGAGAAAAATAGTTTCGTAGGTGCAGATTCAATCAGGCGTCCATCCATAATTAGCCATGTTTGATCACCCACTCGCTCTGCTTGAGCAAGATCGTGAGTCACCCAAAGAATGGTCGTATTTTGATCACGATTAATCTGTAAAATAAGCTCTTCCACTGCAAATGTAGAATTAGAATCAAGTGCCGAGGTCACCTCATCTAACAATAAAATGGAAGGCCCGTTCACAAGCGTTCGAGCTAGTGACAATCTCTGCCGCTGTCCTCCTGATAGTTCCCTTGCTTCTCGTGATAAAAGTTCTTCTGGTAAACCAACATAGTCCATATATTTTTTAGGATGTTCAAGCGTTTTTCCCATCAAACGTGCAGGTAAAGTTAAATTTTCTAGTGCTGTTCCATTTATCATTGGTCCTGACTGAAAAGCAATCCCAACCTGTCTTCTAAGTTCTTGAATATCCCATTCTCTCACTTCTTTCCCATGTATCAATATGTCACCTTCATTAGGCGAAATAAGTAAATTGCAAAGGGATAAAATCGTACTCTTTCCAGAACCGGATGGGCCGATAATCGTTACAATTGAACCAGCTTCCACCTTTGCATGAATATCCGATAAAACTTGAATCGTTTCTCTTTGATTCATAAATGCTTTACACACGTGACGAAATTCAATAATAAACTCCTCTGTATTTAATTCTAAATCCATAGCCTCTCTCACTTTTCATTAAATTTTTTATAACGACTTCTCTATCCATTACCTCATTTTATCATGGAAGTTCTATTTCTTCCCTGCAGATAAAGAGCCTTTTACAGGAGATTCATCATGTCCATCTCAAGTGGACAAAAACACCATTTTGTCCACGAGCGGTACCTGGCACCATTTATGCAAAAGCTGCATAAATATCCAAATAATGAATAAATGGTGCCTGGCACCTTAGCGTTTTTTCTTTTGGTAGTAGGTGTTTAGTGATTGGATGAAGAAGAGGAGGACGAAGAAGAGGAGGGTGATGATTTCAATAGGGTCCATGACGCTAAAGGGGATGATGACATTGTGTACGGCCTTTTGAAGTTTATATCCCATGAGCATATCTATTCCTATAGCAAAAAATAATAATACTACCAGTAAACCAAAACTAATGCTTAATAATTTCATCTGTTCTCTTCCTTTCGCAGCTATTATTATCTTTTCCGATTTACAGAAAAAGAATGATACTTGCATAATTTACCTTTAGATTGGGGAAATTTTGAAGTATACATAATCATACGAAAATGAGGAGACGTAATGCCCAATTGGTTGAAAAATTTCAGTAAGAACAAAAAACGAAACGTCAAAAAAGGAAAGGACATTAGCGGGCAAACTACTGTCTCCATATCTGAAGATGAGATAGGAACCAATTTAGATGAAAATATAAAAAAGATCATAAAAGCGACAGGTAATAGTTCCGATATTGTGATTCGGAAAATGCATGTAAATGATTCCATCCATTTTGCCGTTCTTTACACTGACGGACTAGTTGATAATAATACGATTAATGACTTTTTATTAGAAGGGCTACTACATGATAATGGAATTTTTTATCCTGTTTCCGCTGAACATGCTCTTCACTTAATAAAAGATAAAATGATTGCCATTGGTGGTATCACCTCCATTTATCGATGGGACGATCTATTCCAATCACTATTCTCCGGTGCAACGATTATCTTAATAGATCAGGCTAATGAGGCATTAAGTGTAAGTACTGTAGGTGGGGAAAAAAGGCAAATTTCCGAGCCTGGTACGGAAACAACTATTCGTGGCCCACGAGAAGGATTTACTGAAACCCTTCGCACCAATACTGCCTTAATTCGCAGACGAATCAAGAATCCAAACCTATGGCTAGAAACAATAAAAATTGGAAAAGAAACGCAAACAGATGTTGCGATAATGTACATTAACGGGATTGCAAATGACAACATCATTAAGGAAATAAGGAAAAGATTGCAACGGATTGATATAGATGGAATATTGGAATCTGGATATATCGAACAGCTCATTGAAGACCAAACATTTACCTCCTTTCCGACACTTTATCATACTGAAAGACCGGATGTAGTAGCAGCAAATATTTTAGAAGGTAGAATTGCCATTTTAGTTGATGGAACGCCATTTATCCTTACCGCACCAGCTTTATTTGTGGAGTTCTTTCAAGCAGCGGATGATTATTATTCACGATTTGATATTTCATCAGGTATTCGTTTACTAAGGGTGTTAGCCTTTTTCATCTCACTTACTGCACCATCGATTTATATCGCTGCTACCACCTTTCATCAAGAAATGATCCCTACACTTCTTCTTATTACAATCGCTGCCCAACGAGAAACGGTTCCTTTTCCCGCCTTTGTAGAAGCAGTGATTATGGAAGTGATTTTTGAAATATTACGTGAAGCAGGGGTCAGACTACCGAAGGCAATTGGACAAACCGTTTCGATTGTAGGTGCACTTGTAATCGGTCAAGCTGCGGTGCAAGCTGGAATTGTTTCACCCGCAATGGTCATAATTGTTTCTATTACTGCTATCGCTAATTTTTCAACACCATCCTTTTCCATGGCGATTGCCGCTCGCTTAATTCGATTTTTATTCATGATCCTTGCCGCTACATTTGGTTTTTATGGATTAATTATGGGGGTATTAGTCATGCTTATTCATTTATGCAGTTTACGTTCTTTTGGTGTACCATATATGTCACCATTAGCACCGTTCATAAAGAACAATGTAGATGATACGATCACCCGAATGCCAATATGGGCATTTAAAGAAAGACCTAGATTGATAAGTCAAAAAAATATTGTTCGTTCCGGAAAAAATCAAAAACCACAGCCACCAAAACAACATACCAAACAGCAAAATAATCAAAACGGTGAAAGTGAATGAAACGAAACTTCCTTCTATTCACCGTACTTATTACTTCCATTACTTTTCTTTCCGGCTGTTGGGATAAGAGTGAGCTTACAGATTTAGCAATAGTGAACGCGGTTGGTGTAGACAAAACAGAAAATGGAAAATATCTGCTTACCTTTCAAATTATTAATCCAGGTAATGTTGCCAGTGAACAAGGTGGAGGAAGCAGCGGTATCCCTGTTACAGTTTACAGTACAACTGGAAATAATTTAGAAGAGGCTGCTAGAGATGCATCAAAAGAAATATCACGGAAGGTGTATTATGCACATGCCAATTTAGTCGTCATTGGAGAAGAATTGGCTCGAGAAAACATTACGAAAATATTTGACATAGTCGAGAGAAATCCTCAATTTCGAACAACTGCGTCAATCGTTATTGCCGAAAATAGCAGGGCTAACGATATGCTGAAAATGCTTACTCCAATCGATAAACTTCCGGCAAATAAAATTACTAAAGCATTAAGATTTACTGAAAAAGCATTAGGTGAAAATATCGATGTAAGTATAGATGATGTCATCAAACGGTTGACCAACCCCGGAAAGGAACCGATCATGAGCACATTTCTCATCATAGGGGATCCTGAACAGGGGCAAGGTCAGTCCAATACGGAAACAACCGAAGCTGCAGCACGTTTGTCAGCTGGAGGATTGGCAATTTTCAAAGAAGGAAAAATGGAGAAAATCGTCTATGGCCAAACGGCCCGCAGCATTGTTTGGATTTTAAACAAGTTAGACCAAACAGTGATTGGAGTAAATTGGAGGGAAAAAAAAGTTCCCATATCTTTTGCTGTCAATTCAGGTAAATCAGAAATTCGTGTGAAAATAAAAAACAAAAAACCGATTTATACCATTCACATTAAAGCGGAAGGAGATATTAGGGAAGCTACAGTTCCTATTGACTTAACAGATCCTAAAGTACTTCAGAATTTAGAAAAAAAAATAGCAAAAAAAATAAAAAAAGAAACATTAAATTCAGTGAAGTTTATTCAAAAGGAAAAAACTGATATTTTTGGACTTGGAGAGATCCTTTATCGTGAATCGCCGGATTTATGGAAAACAGTTAATCACGATTGGAATGAAGTCGTCTTTCCGGAGCTTACTGTTAACGTAAAAGTCGACGTATTTATTAGGAGAACGGGATTAAGGAACAATCCATATTTTTCGGATTTAAAGTAGCATTATAGGAATAGGTGATTTTCATGGAAAAAGTAAAAATAAGCCCGATACAATTATTTGTTTTATATGTTTTATTTGAACATGGAAGTGCACTTGTTATTTCCTTAGGTACAGATGCAAAGCAAGATGCATGGCTTGCAATTCTTATCGGTATGCTCGGTGGCTTATTCTTGTATTACATCTATTATCGACTTTATCAATTTTACCCAAGCTTACCACTAACATCCTATGTCCAAGAAATTATTGGCCCTTTTTTCGGTAAGTTCATTGCTTTTCTTTATATTTTATATTTCCTCTATATTTCCTCAAGAGTACTCCGAGATTTTGGGGAATTATTATTAACCTTTGCATATCCGAATTCACCACTTTTTATTATAAACATGATTATGATTTTAGCGATTATGTATGCTGTTTATAAAGGGATTGAAGTACTGGCTCGAACAGGAGAATTACTTTTTGCTTTTCTCTATTTTTTAGCCATCACCGGTTTCTTACTCGTCGTCATTTCCGGATTAATTGATCTTAGCCAGTTGAAACCCATTCTTGAAGAGGGGATTGTTAGAATACTTAACGTCGCTTTTAAGCAGACCGTTTATGTCCCATTTGGTGAAATGATTGCCTTTACAATGATTCTTCCGTATTTAAACACACCAGCTAAAGCGAAGATCGTTGGTTTTTCAGCAATCATTTTAAGTGGGGTCAATCTAGCACTAACAATGGCGGTTAATATAGCGGTTAATGGGATAAATCTCGTTTCTCGTTCTCCATTCCCACTTTTAACAACCATCCAACGAATTGAAGTAGCAAGCTTTTTAGAGCGTCTTGATGTATTTTTTATGCTTGCTGTCATTATTGGGGGATTTTTCAAAATTAGTGTCTTCTTCTATGTTGGACTGATTGGAACGGCTGACTTACTTAAGATGGAAAATCATCAAAAGCTCGTCTATCCACTTGGGCTAATCATCCTCATTTTGTCTATGTCAATCGCCAGCAGTTTTGCTGAGCATATGAAGGAAGGGTTAGTTATTGTACCGATCTATTTACATATTCCATTTCAAGTCATCATTCCTATACTGCTACTCATGATAGCCTTCCTTAAACATTTCATTCAAAATAAAAAGAAACATAATGTATCTGGGTAACAAAAAAGAGCTCGATCTTTTTTCTGAGCTCTTTTTTCTATCCGATTATTTTTTCATTTCGTAACTGGCAATCACTTTTGCAATTTGATCTTGAATTTCTGTAACGCTGGAAGCGACATAATTATTATTTAAAATCGAAAAGATTATTCGTTCTCCACTTTTCGTTGTTACATATCCGGATAATGTACTTACAGCAGTCAAGGAACCCGTTTTTGCAATGACATTTCCTTTTGTCGGTGGTTCTTTCATCCGATTTCTTAACGTTCCCCCAACAAATCGGTCGCTATCGCCAGCAACAGGCAAAGACGCAAGAAAGGACGGATACCAGCTTTTTTGTTGTATGGCAAATAAAAGCTCGGAAATTTCATTTGCTGGAATCATCGTTACATGTGACATCCCTGATGCATCCCTAAGCATTAGTGTTTGGGCATTCACACCAAGTGAAGAAGCTGTATCTCTAATCACTTTCAAACCCTTATCCCAGCTACCTTCTCCATACACAACCTGACCCATTTCCTTTGCTAGCATTTCCGCGTGTCCATTATTGCTTAGCTTCATAAAAGGAATTAGTATATCCTTTAATGGCATTGACTGTTTTTTAACTAATAGTTGACCGTTTTTAGGTGTTTTGCCAAGCTTCATCTCACTTTTTCCGATGAATTGAATACCCTTTTCTTTTAACGATTGATTAAACAATGACAACGCATATTCTGAAGGTTCCCAAACCGTCATCCATTCCTTTGCGGCACTTGCACCGACAGGAATTGTTCCTTCCACCACAATTGTATTCGTTCCATGCTCCCGTTGAATCGTAATATTTTTCTTACCATCCTTTTCTACAGTTACCGCTTTGTTAATGACTTTTACATAGTTGGTTTTCGGTGTTACCGTCCATTCAGCAGGTTTTCCAACTTTAGAGGCCGGAGTGGCTTCTACTATTACTGTACCAGTATCATAATCTGTATTTGGTGATACAGTTAATGCCGACACTTGTGATCCGTAATATTCTGTTTCGTCTGTCCATGTCAGATCTTGTGATAATCGGACATCATCATACCATGTGTCGTCCCCGATTAAATCTCCATGAATTTTCCCAATCCCTTGCTTTTTCAGCTGATCAGCAAGTCGGTCTAAATCTTCTTTCAGAAGCGTCGGATCTCCTTTTCCTTTTAAGTAGAGATTCCCTTGAAGTACCTTCCCTTTGACCTTCCCATCCGTCAGCACCTCTGTTGCAAATCGATAGTTTTCGCCAAGCGTTTCAAGCGCTGCGGCGGTTGTGAATAACTTCATATTTGATGCCGGCCGTAATCGTATGTCACCGAAATGTTCATACAAAATTTCCCCGCTATCGGCTGAGCGAAGACTTACACCGGTTACTGAACCATCTAATTTCTTATCATTTAAAATGACATTTATTTGATGACCTAATTCAGCATACTCGTCCGATGCATTTACATAGGTTGTTGTTTCCTTATTTACATAAGGAATAATTGCCACCATGAATACCGCTAGAACAATTAACCATTGCTTCACAAACCTTTTTCCCATCTAGTTTCCCCCTTCTTATGATCTCCTTTACTAGATATTAAAATAGTATGAAGGCTTTAAGATTTTTACCTCAACTTCTGCATTTATCGTGAAAAATGATTCTTTTGGATTCAGGTCTTTTTACATAGTTTGATTCAATCAAGGGTATCTATTATTGACATACATCTTGAAGTATAGTCACATATATGTTTATTACCCTAAAATATTAAACGATTATTTTTTAACCAAATACACTCTTTCCGGTCTTCCCACCGTCCCATATGCTAAATCGGCATCAATTTTTTCTCCTGACACAAGATGTTCTAGATAACGTCTAGCTGTTGTTCTGCTTACACCCATTTCTTGGGCTACAAACTCTGCTGTTACTCCAACCGAAGCTGTTTTGAGAACTTCTAATACCTTCACTAAGGTTAGTGGGTCAATTCCTTTCGGCAACTGAGATTTATCTGTAAGAAGACGGGTCATTTCCTTTTGCAACAGCTGATCGATTTGTTCCTGAGTAATATGAGGATACTCTTTTCCAAATGTCTCTAGCTTGCATTGAAAGTCACGATATCGGATTAATGCTTGTTTAAATCTCTCAAATACAACAGGCTTAATAATATAATCAAAGACACCTATACTAATAGCTTCTTGTACCTTATCAATTTCCTTCGCTGCCGTGATCATAATCACACCCATTTGTTTATGTTGTTGTTTGGCTTCTTTTAATAGAGCGAGACCATCCATATCTGGAAAGTAAACATCTAATAATAGGAGATCAGGCTGCAAAATATCGATATAGCTCTTCGCTTCTATATAACTCGCAGCGATACCCACTGTTTGGAATCCCTCTAATTGTTCAATGAACCGTTTTTGTATTTCAGCGACCCTTAAATCATCCTCAATAATAAGTACTTCAATCGTTCGATTGCCATTCAAACTTAATCCCCCCACTTTTTGGTATAGCGACCGTGAATACCGTTCCCTCTCCTTCATTCGAAGAAAAGGTAATCGTCCCCCCAAGTCCATGAATCGCCTTTTGAACAAGGCACAAGCCGATTCCTGAATTCGTATTCTTATTCTTCGTCGTATATCCCTCTTGGAAAATTTTCTTCGCTGTGTTCCTTGGAATTCCATTTCCATTATCTTCAACTTCTATAATTAACTCTTTGCCCAGGTCGGTCAAAAAGAGAGAAACTGTTTTCTCGTTTTTTCCATTTTCCCGAACTGCGTCAAATGCATTATTGATCAGGTTTCCTATAATTGTAACTAATGAATCACGACTTATTTCCGCGGGGACATCGATGAAACTACTATCGCGGTCGATCGAAAAGTCAATTTTCAGCTCACTTGCCAAACTGACTTTGCCAAGAATGAATCCGGCTAATATTGGGTCAGGAATCTCCTTCATAAGAAAGTGAATAATTCCCTGTGCCACATCTACCTCTTTGGAAATAAAATCAATCGCTTCCTTATATGACCCTAGTTGAATTAGTCCGAGTAACGTATATAGTCTGTTCGAATATTCATGCGTTTGTGCCCGTAACCCTTCCGCATAAGCTTTTACATGGGAGAGTTCCTGAAGCAAATAAGACAGATCATTTTTGTTCCTAAGGCTGGCCACAGCCCCAATTACTACCCCTCGTTTATCAAAAATTGGAACCCGATTAGCTAAATAGACTTCTCCAAGAATCATAAATTCTCGATCATATTCAGCTTGTCCGGTCTTTACAACGTCAAGTAGCCGCGTATTTTCAAGGACATCCTCAATCCTTTTCCCTCTAAGAAGAATATCGTTCGGTACATGAAGAATTTTGTGAGCCGTTTCATTTACAACCGTTATTAAACCCGCCGTATCTACAGCAATGATTCCTTCATGAATGGATTCTAAAATAGCATGCTTCTCCTGATACATCCATGCAATTTCCTCTGGCTCAAGACCAAAGATTGCCTTTTTAATATGCAAAGAAATAATAAGAGATATTAATAAACCGCCTATCAAAATCCCTATTGTCGTCATAAAAATCTTTTTTTGGACTTTAGAAACTTCTTCTTCAATATCGGTTTGAAGATAGCCCACGGAAACGACGCCAATCACTTTTCCTCGATAGAAGATAGGCGCTTTCCCCCTCAAAGACGGGCCTAATGTTCCCGTTGATTCCGATATGGCTGATTCACCTCTAAAAGCCGCTTCATTGTCACCGCCCACCATCTTTTGTCCAATTCGGCTGGGATTTGGATGGGAATAACGAATTTCATTTCGATTGCCAATTACGATAAACTCAGCGTCTACTTGTTTTCGAATTTTCTCCGCAATAGGTTGGATAATGCTTGCTGGGTCTTTCGTATAAAAAGCTTCTTGAATATTTGGTATGTTAGAAATAGCTTGTGCTACAGCTAAGGCATTTTTTCCTTTTTCATGTTTTAATTTGGATTCCATAATATTTTTATAAGTAAATTCAAAAATCCCCCCCATTAACAGGATGAGTAAACTTAATCCAAGCATTAATTTTGTATGTAAACGCATCCAATCACCCCTGGTGTAAAAGCAATGAAACGAACAATTCGAAAGATATTTGTCTAAAATGTGTCATTTTATAGAATTATTAATAATTATACTATTTTCACAGAGAAAAAACCCCTTAAAAAAGGAGTTTTTCATCTATTACACTATTGATTTTTTATCCTTCTACATTAATAACCACTTTCTTGCCTCTGGCTTTTAATAGAACTGGGATGGTTAACCAAAGGACTGTCACAATTAGAAAGACAAGTGAGATTGGTCGAGTGAAGAAAACACCATAATCTCCGTTTGAAATAGTTAGCGCTCTTCGTAAATTATTTTCAATCATTGGCCCTAATACAAGCCCTAATACGAGGGGAGCGATAGGGTAATCATTTTTATTAAGGAAATAGCCTACAACTCCACACCCTAATAATAGTAATAAATCATTTGTAGAAACCTGTACGGCATATACCCCAAAGATAGAAATTGCAATAATAAGGGGAATCAAAAATTGTTTAGGTGTTTGAATAATTTTAGCAAATACTTTAACAAGCGGTAGATTTAGAACGAGCAACATTAAGTTTCCTATAAACATACTCGCGATTAATCCCCATGCTACTTGTGGATGATCATCAAACAATAATGGGCCTGGCTGGACATTATACATCATTAATGCTCCCATTAATATCGCTGTTGTGCCCGAACCCGGTATTCCTAATGTTAATAAAGGAATCATCGCACCACCTGATGCCGCATTATTTGCTGTTTCAGGAGCAGCCACACCAGCAATGGTTCCCGTTCCAAACTTCTCTGGATTTTTTGAAATTCTTTTTTCCAATAGATAAGAAAAAAACGAAGCTAATGTCGCACCTGCACCTGGCAAGATCCCAACAAAGAAGCCTAATATTGAACCACGGGCGATAGGCATTGCCGATTCCTTCATTTCTTCTTTTGATGGAAGCATATTATTAATTTTTGCGATACTTCCATCCTCTTCTTCTTTTTCTAAGATGGTCTTGAAAACCTCGCCGAGAGCGAACAGGCCAACGGCAATTGTCAGAAATTCAATTCCTTGGTAAAGCCAAGGAATATCGAAGGTAAAACGGGCGATTCCCGATACACTGTCAATCCCAATCGTTCCAAGTAACAACCCGCAAACCGTCATAATTAACGCTTTTGTTACTGATTTTCCCGCTAATCCACTTACAGCGGCAAGTCCTAATAGCATGAGCGAAAAATATTCAGCTGGTCCAAACTTTAGCGCTACATTAGATAAAGGTTCCGCTAACGCAATCAAAGCAATGATTGTGACAATTCCACCTACAAATGAACCAATTGCAGCAATAGACAGAGCACTGCCCGCTCTCCCCTTTTTTGCCATTTGATAGCCGTCCAATGTTGTAACGACCGAGGAAGATTCACCGGGAGTATTTAAAAGAATAGATGTCGTTGAACCTCCATACATCGCACCATAATAAACACCCGCAAGTAGGATGATCGCACTGGTAGCAGCAGTTTCTGGAGGAAGTCCGCCAGTAATCGATGCCGTAACCGGAATCAATAACGCCACACCACTCATAGGACCAATTCCCGGGAGCACCCCAACAGCTGTCCCAATTAATACACCTACAAATGCAAATAAAATATTATACCAAGTCAATGCCGTCTCAAATCCATGTAACAAATAATCCAATGTACCCATCATGCAGCTCCTCCTTTCCTACGAAAACCAAATTGGCCATCCCGGAAGTGTTCCTTTTAAAAGTCCTACGAAAAGGTAATAGACAGCCCCAGAAAATCCTGCCGATATAATAATTGAGGTAATCCATTTCTTTCGTTCCATCGTCTGAAAACAAACAAAAAGAAATAAAAATGTTGTAATAACATATCCAATCGTTTCCAACGTTAATATGTAAATGAGTGTTGCCGCGAAAATAATCAAAAATGGTTTATATTGCAGCACTTGTTTATTCCCTTGACTTTGTGTTCGAAGTGTTTCATAAAATAAACGAATACTTAATAAGGAAAGTATAATACCGAGAATAAAAGGAAAAATATCAGGCCCCACTTTACTGCCATATGAGGAGCTGGCAAGATGCTTACTTCCAATCATAAATAACACACCCACAGTCAGAAACAAAACAGCAGCAATACGATCAAATTTAATGCTCATTTGCAAATCTCCCTTCTGCAAGAATAATATGAAGGCTGGCTCATCGTAATCTGTCCCTTGAATCAAACTTACTTGTATTTGATCACGATGTGAGTCAGCCTCTTTTTGCTTATATTACTTTTGCATACCTAATGCTTCTAATAGTTGTTGTACTTGTGTTTCTTGTTCACCTAAAAATTTCTTAAATTCCTCGCTATTTTTATATTGCATTTCCCAACCTTGCGTTTCGACTTCTTTCTTCCATTCTGGAGATTCAACTAGCTTGCCAATTGTTTTCTCCCAATATGCCTTCGCTTCGTCGGACATTTTCTCTGGACCAAACACACCGCGCCAAATTGTAAATTCTGCGTCTACTCCTTGTTCTGTAGCTGTTGGAATATCTTTGAAATCTCCTGCTAATCGTTCAGGTGAAGTAATAGCTAATACACGAACTTTACCCGCCTTTAAAAATTCCTTCACACTTGAAGCATCTGTTCCAATAACATCAGCATTTCCACCAAGCAAAGCAGTTATTGCTTCTCCGCCTCCATCATAAGAAACATATTTGACCTTCGTCGGATCTACACCGTATTTGAAAGCAGGAAGAATGGAGACTAAGTGGTCCATTGATCCTGGTGCTGATCCACCAGCAAAAGTGAGTTTGCTAGGATCCTTCTTTACTTCTTCTAGAACGGATTTCAAATCTTTAAATTTAGAATCCGCTTTTACAACTATCGCTCCATAATCTTTCGTCAACTGTGCTAATGGTGTTGTATTTTTATAACCAAAAGGACTATTTCCTTCTTTTTTCAAATTATTGATAATGATTGGAGGAGAACTCACAAATAACATATCATTATTATTTTTCTGTTGGGTTGCGTATTCTGCCATGAAGACAGCTCCCCCGCCCCCGGGCTTATTCTCGACTGTCATCGGAACTTCGACGAGCTTCGTCTCGCTTAATACTTTTGTGAATGAACGTGCAGTTAAATCCCATCCACCACCTGCACCAGAAGGGGCTACAACCGAAATGGTTTTCTTCGGATAGCCTGTATTTTCCTTTTTCTTGCCAGTGCCCGAGGCATCATCGCTGCTGCATGCACCTAGACTTAAGGCCAGAGCACCTGCACAAAGAAGCGCTGAAATTTTTTTCACTTTTAACATATAAATCCCCCTTGAAAACGTTTTCTAAATTTTATAATAAAGTCATCATTTATTTTGATTAATCATTTAAAAAGCATTAAAAACATAAGTCCTATTTTGTTCATAAAATACACAGAAAGTTGCAAATAAACTTATGATCAAAAAGACACTTACCTTGTTTTTTCCCTTTGATGTACCTCCAAACTGCTTTATGAGACACTTTCTTTGCCTTTTTTTCCCTCTGATGTACCTCAAAACTGCTCCATGAGGTACTTCCTTTGCCTTTTTTTCCCTCTGATGTACCTCCAAACTGCTCCATGAGGCACTTCCTTTGCCTTTTTTCCCACTAATGTACCTCCAAACTGCTCTATGAGGAACTTCCTTTGCTGTTTTTCCCTCTGATGTTCCTCCAAACTACGCTCTATGAGGCACTTCCTTTGCTATAAAAAAAAGAAGAGTTTAGAAGCTCTTCTTTTCGAACGATTGTATTTAAAGTGTCTATTTAAGCAGATATTCGCGAGCGCATCATTTTTCGGAGTTCCCACTGTTTTAACCCTCTAAAAAGTGTAGGTAGAACAATACAAACGACGAGTACACGAAGCACTTGAACGACGACGACAAAAGTGGAGTCTGCATCAAGAACAGCAGATGTCGTTGCCATTTCAGCAATCCCACCAGGGGCAAAGGCCAACATTGAAGTGATAAAAGAAATACCTGTAATGATGGAAACAAAATAGGCACAAACAAGCATCGAAAAAATCAACCCAATAGTTGTTAAAAGTGAGACCCACATTGTTTTTCCAATACCCGTGAGCATCTCTTTATTGAAACGTGATCCAATACTTGAAGCAATAAAAATTTGCGATAAAATAATGGCACTATGAGGCCACCAGGCAATCAAATCGTGACCAATAATGGTAGAACTCAAAGTTTGCAAACAACCAACCCCCAGCATTCCGCCAACTAACCAAGGGGCCGGAAACTTCAAGTGTTTTCCAATATAGTAGCCACCCCATACTCCAAATGCTAGAATCAAAGTCCATAAGAGATGACTCCATTCAAATCCAGGAACGACCCCGGGAGAGGCAACATGACTATTTACCATTCCCCCGTTAGCAGGTAGATGCGACCATGTAGACGCAAATAGCGGTATAGTCAGCACGACAAGAAATACACGCATCGTTTGTATGATCGTAACCACGATGGTATTAGCTCCGACCTCTTCAGCAATACTGGGCATGGCACTTAACCCACCAGGGGAAGTTCCAAAAAAGCTGGTGATCATATCAGTATGACTATATTTCCATAGAACCAATCCGGACAAAAGAGCAAAAATAATAGATAAAAAAAGCATAACCAATATAACCAACCAATGTTCCTTAAAGGTGTGAACTACCGATAAATTAATTTTTTGCCCCAGTTCAATTGCTAGAATAATTTGACCGATTCTTAGCCAATATGATGGTATTCCTTTTTGTCCACTGGGAATCTTTAAAAATGCTGGTCTTTTATATGAAAGAATAGCTGCTGCCAGTAAAGTTCCAATCATCCATCCAATCGAAAGGCCAGCCAAAGAAAGAACGAGCCCGCCAATACAGCTAATTATCATAAAATAAATGCTTTGAAATAATGCTTTCCTTTTCAAACGATATCCTTCTTTCTTTTGATAAACTGTACTCCTGATGTGAAATAATAGTTGAATCGCTATATAAATAACTATAATATGGTTTTAGATATAAATAAAATATCCATTTTGAATGGTGAACCATCAAAAAAATTGATGACTATATGAGGAGTTTTAATTTATATGGATGACCGAGATTGGCTCATTTTGCAAACCCTTTATTATGAGAAGAATATTACTAAAACCGCTAAAGAGTTATATATTTCCCAACCTGCTTTAACAAATCGCCTGCAGCAAATAGAAAAAGAATTCGGGGTCCAAATTGTTAATAGAGGCAGGCGAGGTGTGCAATTTACACCGCAGGGAGAATATTTAGCAAAAAGTGCACATGAAATGCTTTTAAGAATACAAAAAATCAAGGAGAATGTTCGTGATATGGAAAATCATGTAACAGGAACCTTAAGGATTGGTGTCACAAATTTTTTTGCTTATCATAAACTTCCCGAATTATTAAAGCTTTTTAAAGATCAATATCCAAATATCGAATTTAAAATATCTACAGGTTTCAGCGGAGATATCGCCAATTTAGTGAGTAATGAAGATATCCATATAGGATTTGTAAGAGGTGATTATGGATGGAAGGAGAAAAAGCATTTATTATTTGAAGAAAAAATTTGTATTGTTTCGAAAGAAAAAATAGACATTCAGCATCTCCCCCAGTTACCAAGAATCGATTATCGGACAGATCACTTATTAAAAACATTAGTGGACCATTGGTGGGGAGAAAATTATTCTAAGCCGCCATTGATAAGCATTGAGGTTGATAAAGCGGAAACCTGCAAAGAAATGGTGATCAATGGATTAGGCTATGCCATTTTACCAAGTATGATTTTAGACGATATTGACGGCCTTTATAAAACGGAAATCAAAACAAAAAATAATGAAGCCATTTTACGAAAGACATGGATGTTTTACCATGAAGAATCGTTAAAGTTAAGTATGGTGAAAGCTTTTGTCACTTTCGTTGAGAATATCGATTTCTACAATATAAATAAAACGTCGTAGAAGATTCCTCTTCCGAAAGTAATATGCTCGGGAGTTTTCATAATTGATAAGAACATTTGAAACTTTTATACTTATTGACGAAGTTGAAATATAATTCCCCATTTGAATTCATATTAGGAGGGATGTTTCCTGAAGGCAATTAAAGTATCATTACAGATAAAAATACTTGGGCTCGTATTGTTGCTAGGATTCCTTCTGATTTTCCTCCTAACAGGAATTTTCAGCTATATGGAAAGTAAGCAAATTCAAGAAAATAAAGGCAGGATGGCTTTGGAAATATCAAAAACGGTCTCTTTTATGCCTACAATAAAAAATGCTTTTCAAACCGCCGATCCTTCTAAAACGATCCAGCCTTTAGCAGAAAAGATTCGAAAAGAAACCGGGGCAGAGTTCATTGTTATAGGAAATAAAGACGGTACGCGGTATTCACATCCTAATAAATCTGAAATTGGGAAAAAAATGAAGGGTGGAGATAATGAAAGAGCCCTCATTAATGGGGATTATTATATTTCCAAGGCGAAAGGTTCCCTCGGACCGTCTCTTAGAGGGAAATCACCCATATTCAACAAACAAGGTGAGATTATTGGCTTAGTTTCTGTAGGATTTCTCATAGAGGATATCCATCAGCAAGTCATGAATCATCTCATTAAAGTACTTATTGCTTCTCTTTTCACACTTATACTCTCGATTATTGGCAGTATTTTCCTAGCCCGCAATATTCGGAAGGACACGATGGGTTTAGAGCCATATGAAATTGCCGGACTATATAAAGAAAAGAATGCGGTTCTGCATGCGGTGAAAGAGGGAATCTTAGCCATAGATCAAGAAGGCTTTATTACTATGATGAACCAGCCCGCAAAGAACCTTCTTCATATACAAGGTTCTGTTCGGCATAGAAAAGTGGATGGGCTCTTTCCGTCTAATTATCTTTATGAGGTATTGAAAACTGGAATCCCTCAAATGGATAAAGAAATGGTTTGGAAAGACCAAACCGTTATTGTGAACTGCACGCCACTTTTCGATAAAGATCGGATTACGGGGGTAGTTGCTTCTTTCCGGGACAAAACAGAAATCGAGCGGATGGTCAACACGATATCGGAGGTAAAAAGATATTCAGAAGATCTTCGTGCTCAAACACATGAATTCACGAATAAATTATATGTATTATCCGGACTGCTTCAACTAGGAGAATATGAGCAGGCAATCAGCATGATCCAAAGTGAAACAAAAGATTTACAAATACAAAATTCTGTTGTTTTTAATCAAATCAAGGATACAAAAGTACAAGCTATTCTTATTGGAAAATTGGGAAAAGCCTCTGAAAAAAAGCTTAAATTTACAATCGTTCCCGAAAGCTATTTAGAAATACTGCCATCACATATGACACTTTCGAACTTAATAGTTATACTTGGAAACCTAATCGATAACGCATTTGAGGCTGTGTATGGAAAAGACGATCCGATTGTTAAATTTTTTGCGACAGATATCGGAAGCGATGTCATTTTTGAAGTAACGGATAACGGGAAAGGCATAAGTGAAAATGAAAAACCTCTTCTTTTTAACAGAGGGTACACATCAAAGCAAGGTACAGAACCTAGAGGATTTGGTTTGTCGAATGTCGAAGAGGCTGTAAACGCAATGGGCGGGATTATCGAAGTACAGAATAATTCAGAGAACGGCACTGTATTTACGGTGTATCTGCCAAAGAAATAAGCGAGGTGTTCCTAAGATTGTCTAAATTAAATGTAGTCATTGCAGAAGATGATTTTCGGATAGCAAATATTCACGAAAAATTTTTGGAAAAGTTCGAGGAAATTAACGTAGTTGGAAAATCTCTGAACGGGGAACAAACTTTACAATTACTTAGGACAATGAAAACTGATCTGTTGCTTTTAGATGTATACATGCCTGATATGCTAGGAACTGATTTGCTTCCTATCATCCGATCGGAATTTCCAAAAGTAAGCATTATCATGATCACTGCCGCAACAGATAAAGACTTCCTTGAAAAATCCCTAAGTTATGGGGTAGAGAATTATTTAATCAAGCCTGTGAGCATGGAAAAATTTGAAGACGTTATTCAAGAATTTATTAAAAAGCGCTCTATTCTTACATCCAATCATGTAGTTAACCAACAATATGTTGATCAACTATTTGGATATGAAAAGAAAGAAAGTAGTGGAAATAGAGCAAAGTTACCAAAAGGGATTGATGAAATCACTTTAGAAAAAGTGAAAGCGGTTCTTCAAATAAAAAGAGACGGTCTTTCTGCCGAAGAGGTTGGAAATGAAATCGGTGCCTCCCGATCGACAGCTCGCAGATATTTAGAATATCTTTCATCTGTACAAGAAGCAAAAGCGGGAGTCGTTTATGGCATTGTGGGGAGACCCGAGAGAAAATACTATCCAATTTGATACGAGGATGATCCAAAGATAAAGGCACAATTTGGATCATCCTCTCTTTAAATGGAATATTACTCTTTCTATCAAACTCTTCAATTCTGCACCTCCAAATCTAGTGGGTCCTCGCGTGAGCAAAATGAGCAAAATGAATTTAAATCTTTTTAATCACTTTATTGTGAAAACGGTTACAATACTGAAAATTTCACCTATACTCAATATACAAACAAGAGAGGTGAAAATCATGTTAGCAATATTAGGATTTTTAATGATTATCATATTTATGATTTTAATTATGACCAAGCGACTTTCAGCCATGATTGCCCTTATGGTGATTCCAGTTATTTTCGCTCTTATTGGCGGATTTGGGAGTAAAATGGGCCCTATGGCACTGGAAGGCATAAAAAGTGTAGCTCCGACAGGAATTATGATTCTGTTTGCGATTCTATTTTTCGGAATCATGATCGATGCGGGTGTCTTCGATCCAATCATTTCAACCATCCTAAAAGTGGTGAAAGGGGATCCGGTAAAAATAGCAATAGGGACGGCAATTCTTGCGCTATTAATTTCCCTTGATGGTGATGGAACAACAACTTACATGATTACGATTTCAGCGATGCTTCCATTATATAAACGCATCGGCATGAGACCGCTAGTACTTGCTGGTATTGCGGTATCCGCCTCTGGGGTCATGAATCTTCTTCCATGGGGTGGACCGACTGCACGAGCAATGACCGCGTTGCATCTTGAAATGTCAGACATCTTTACACCTGTTATTCCTTCTATGATTGGCGGCGTATTATTCGTATTATTTATGGCCTTCTGTCTTGGAAGAAAAGAACGCAAACGAGTAGGTATTCTTAAAATTGATTACAGCACGATGGCTGAGATTGCTGTTACATCAGAGGGAGCTTCTTTAAAACGTCCGAAGCTCATTATTGTAAATTACGCGCTAACCATCTTGCTTTTAGTTGCATTAATCAAAGAAGTACTACCTACAACTGTCTTATTCATGATTGGATTCGCTATCGCGATAACGATGAATTATCCGAAATTAAGTGACCAAAAGGAACGTATTGCACACTATGCAGATAATGCTTTATCTGTTGTATCCATGGTGTTTGCAGCAGGGATCTTCACTGGTATTCTATCAGGGACAAAAATGGTGGATGCTATGGCAAACACGATGATTACTCATATTCCCGATGCCTTTGGTTCACATTTTGCATTGATTACGGCAATTATCAGTGCACCATTTACATTTTTCATGTCAAACGATGCATTTTACTACGGAGTACTTCCTTTACTTGCTAAGGCGGCTAGCGGTTATGGAATTGATCCCGCTATGATTGGACGGGCATCCCTTTTAGGATTACCTGTACATTTATTAAGCCCATTAGTTCCTTCAACTTACCTATTAGTTGGTATGGTCGGCGCGGATTTTGGCGATTTACAACGTTCATTCCTAAAATGGGCTTGTGGATCAACAGTCGTCATGATAGTAGTCGCGTTACTATTATCAATTATTCCTTTATAAAAATGTAAAATATGAAAAAAAGCTCGGAGGTCATTTCCTCCGGGCTTTATTTATAAACAACCGAAACCGTTTGTGCTGGCAATTGCAGACTTTTGGATTCTATCGTAATGGTAATTTCCTTTTCACCGCTTTCTTGCGCCGTTGAAAAGTTTAATAAACCATTACCTTGTGCTTTTTTGCTAAGACCAAGATCTTCGGTCGTTTTGCATAATTGTGCGTATAGCTCCGCTTCCGTTAGGGTACGATCAAATTCTTTTTCAGCAATATTTTTGACTAAAGCAGCCGCACCACTTACATGTGGAGTTGCCATAGAAGTTCCTGATAGCTTGGCGAATTTCCCACCTGGATAAGTGGAGAAAATTTCAACCCCCGGTGCAACTAAATCGATTTCATCATTCGTATTTGAAAAATCCGCTAAATTCTTTTCTAAATCAACTGCTCCAACTTGTACAACTTCAGGGTATGCTCCCGGATAGTCCATTTCATCCGTATCATCTTTTCCATCACCACTATTCCCCGCAGCGCAAACGACTAGAATATTATTTTGAACCGCCTTTTGAATCAATTGATGTTCTTCTTCCTCTTCCGGTCCGCCTAGGGACATGGAAATAACGGAGACCTTCTCCTTATTCGGACCTTCCCAATTAATTGCATAGTCAATCGCTGCATTAATCCACTTGATATCCCCTTGTCCATTTCCATCCAATGCCTTTAAGACTAAAACCTTTGCCTTTGGTGCGACCCCTACCACTCCATAATGATTTATCGCTGCCAGGATTGTTCCACATACATGTGTTCCATGTCCGTGATCATCTTGATAATCACCTGTGTTCGTGAAATCTTTCCCTTCAATAATTTGTTCCTTTAAATCAGGATGTGTTTTGTCAATGCCTGTATCAATGACGGCAATCACAATACCTTCTCCATAATTACCTTTTTCCCAAACTTCCTCCGCATGGATTACTCCAATACCTGCCGGAATATTTTCCTCTACTGAATCAACAATCTCTATTACCTTATAAGGAATTAACTTTTTTTCCATCGTCTTTCCCCTTTCATTAAGAGATTGAAAACCTTTCTTTAATAGTAATAGATTCATTTTAAAAAACAAGATACTTTACTGAATTTTCTAAAAATGATTCTATTGTACGAAATCATTATTCCTAGTTTTCTACTAAAGAAGTGATCGAATGACAAAAAAGGCCTACACCCCTTTCCGTATTCGCGGGAAAGTAAGGGATAAGACCGTTCCTACTCCTTTCGTGCTATTCACTTGTATATTGCCGTCCATTTCATCGATGATTTGCCTTGAGACCATTAGTCCCAGTCCGGTTCCTTTTTCTTTTGTGGAGTAAAAAGGCAGTCCAAAATTCTCCATCGACTCTTTGCTCATCCCTTCTCCATTATCAGATATTGATATGTACACATGCTTATGATCAGCAGTAACCTCTAAATCTATTATTCCATTCCCACTTGATGCTTCAATTCCATTTTTAATTAGATTAATAAGCAATTGTTGAACCCTGCTACTATTTCCAGCTAGATAGATTGGCAACTTCTGTGCAAAATTTAATTGAACATTATTAAGCGTTGCAAATGTTGATAAAGAGCGTACAGCCTTATTTATTTCACGTATGATATCTAGCTTACTGACTTCATTTGATTGACTTTTGCCTAAAGCCAAATAGTCAGCAATGATGGAATTTGCTCGGTCTACTTCTTCTATACAAATTTTTATATAATCCTTTTCAGACCTAGATAAGTGGGTGGAGGCTTGTAAAATTTGCATAAATCCTCTAATACTCGTCATCGGATTCCTAATTTCATGAGCAACACTTGCCGCAAGCTGCCCAATCACATTAAACTTTTCTGCGTTTTGAAATTCTTTTTGTAAAGCTGTTTTTTCAATTTGTGATTCAATTAAATAAATAACAATCCAGGTAACTATTACATTTTCTAATAAGTATGATATGTAAATGGATAGCTTTATTGATGTTATACTAATCGGCATTACTATACTTCCGATTATCGGAAGTAAAAGTGACGCAATTAATAATAACGTAGATGAAAAGATTAGTTTCTTTTTTAATGTCCAAGAAAAAAATTGCTTTCGTATTCGATAGATATATATGCATCCGATAATCATTACGCTTATGGCAGGAAACATTCCAAGTCCCCCCATAAAAATACGGACAATAATGTAAAACAATGAAACAATAATGCCTACTATATTTCCTCCGTATATGAAGGATAGATACCATGGGATATATCTCAAATCAAGATATTTCCCCTCTCCTAGTTGAATGGCAAAAGTCAGTGATAGCGAGATGCTTAACAAACACATAAGTCCAAAGATAATCTTTCGTTTCAGATCATTAATTTTACCATTCGCAAAAACTAAAAATAGTACGAAGGGAAATAACACCATTAACACTTGAAGTAAGATTCTTTCGAACTGAAATTCCATCAAACTTGAACCCCTTTTGAAAACTATGATGTCTTTACAGTAAGATTCGATATAAATCGGGAAAATCCTTTATTAAAAAAGACCATGATAAAACTTATTATTAGTTTTGCAAGCTTATAGATGAAAGTGGAAATCAATAGAAATATTAAACAAGATCGAAAAGGTAGGAATTTGTCGAAAAATTTTTTTATAAAAAAGGAAAATATGTCCCACGGCATATTGATTGAAGTAGTTAGCTCGGTTATTATTTCTATAATTATAAATATTTTAATTTTTCTAAACAAAGGAGGGTAGATGTTAACAAATGTTCTATTTTTTTAGGAAGGGGAAGACAAACACATGAATAAGAAATTACTTTCAATATTGATCTGGACAGCTATTTCTATTTTTGGAGCAGTTGCATTTGCCTTACTTGGCCTTGCAAACGGAGAAACCATTTCGGCTGCTTGGTTAATTGTAGCTGCTGTTTGTACCTATGCAGTAGCTTACCGCTTTTATAGTAAATTTATTGCGTATAAAATTTTTAAACTAAATGATAAGAGGGCAACACCTGCGGAAGTTAATGATGATGGAAAAGATTACGTTCCTACAAATAAATGGGTTTTATTTGGCCATCATTTCGCTGCAATTGCGGGTGCGGGACCCCTTGTAGGTCCAATATTGGCCGCACAAATGGGCTATTTACCTGGTGCACTTTGGATTATCATTGGTGTCGTACTAGCTGGAGCTGTACAAGATGCTGTTATCTTAATGGGCTCCATGAGAAGAAATGGAAAATCACTTGGACAGATGGCAAAAGAGGAAGTAGGACCATTTGGTGGGATTATTGCTTCCATCGGTATTCTAGCTATTATGATTATTTTATTAGCGGTACTTGCCCTCGTCGTCGTGAAAGCGCTTGCCGGTTCTCCTTGGGGAGTATTTACTATTGCTGCAACCATTCCGATTGCTATTCTTATGGGTATTTACATGAGGTACATACGTCCAGGGAAAGTATTAGAAGGTTCTATCGTTGGCTTTATATTACTGATGCTTGCACTTTGGGGCGGACAGTTTATTGCCGCGGATCCGGAATTAGCGAAAATGTTTACATTTACTGGTGGACAGCTTGCCGTGATGATTGGGATATATGGTTTTGTCGCTTCCATTCTACCAGTTTGGCTTTTGCTGGCACCTCGTGACTACTTAAGTTCCTTTTTAAAAATCGGTGTTATTTTCCTATTGGCTGTAGGAATCTTAATTGTACTTCCTGAATTGCACATGCCTAAGATTAGTAAATTTATTGATGGATCAGGACCAGTATTCGCGGGAAATCTTTTCCCATTTTTATTTATTACAATTGCTTGTGGTTCTGTATCTGGTTTCCATGCTCTTGTTTCTTCGGGCACAACCCCGAAAATGCTTGAAAAGGAAACTCATTCCCGATTTATCGGCTACGGCGGTATGCTAATGGAATCCGGTGTTGCCATCATGGCATTAATTGCAGCCTGCTCTTTACACCCCGGTCTTTACTTTGCAATGAATGCACCGGCAGCTGTTATTGGAGGCGATGCAACTAGTGCAGCAACTGTCATTTCGGAATGGGGTTTCCAAGTAACAGCAAATGATATTACAAATGCAGCTAAAGATATTGGCGAAGCCTCTATTTTATCCAGAACGGGTGGTGCACCAACATTAGCTGTCGGAATGGCTGAGATTTTCACAAGCTTTTTAGCAGGTGCAAAGGCCTTCTGGTATCATTTCGCCATTCTCTTTGAAGCCTTATTCATTCTTACAACCATTGATGCGGGGACACGTATCGGAAGGTTTATGTTACAGGATTTAGTTGGGAATTATTATAAACCATTTGCTAAAACAAATAATCTTTTCGCCAATATCATTGCTTCTGCTATTATCACAATCGGTTGGGCTTATATAACTTACCAAGGGGCGGTTGATCCTTTTGGCGGTATTAACTCCTTATGGGCATTATTTGGAATCTCGAACCAAATGTTAGCCGCCATCGCACTTGCTGTCGCTACAACGATTATTATTAAAATGGGGAAAGCACGTTATGCATGGGTGACCATTATCCCATATGTCTTTTTAACTGTCACAACCTTAACAGCGGCATTTATGAAACTTTTTTCAAAAGTACCCGCAATCGGATTTTTTGCCCATGCTAAAATTTATCAAGACGGAATTGACAGTGGCAAAGTAATTTCACCTGCAACCGATATGGATGTCATGAAGCAAATTGTATTCAACGATCGATTGGATGCAGTATTGACGATGATTTTTATCGCAATTGTGTTATTAATGGTTATAGCTTCCTTTAGAGTTTGGTATAACATTTTGGTAAAGAAGAAAAAATCAGTATTGCATGAATCACCTTACGTACCATCAAAATATCCGAACATACCGATTGGAAGGTGAGCAAATGAAGAAATTAGTTCAAACAATAACCAAAATCCCCTGTCATATCAAAACGATTTTTGGCTTACCAAACTATCAAAATTATGTAGCACATCAGACAAGGAAGCATCCGAATGAGCCAATCATGTCTGAAAAGGAGTACTATATGTATGCGTTAAAGGAAAGATATGAAAGCGGAAAAGTTAATCGTTGCTGTTAAAAAAAGCGCATGCGCCTTTCTTATAAAGACGCAAATAATATTTTATTACCTATAAAAAAAGAGAAGCAGATGTCTTTTGCACATCTGCTTCTTTTCTTTATTAATTTATATATATCGTTTGTAAAACGTACTTACCACTTTCTAATCTTGTAAATCCTAAACTTACATGTACACTACTTGTTGCTGTCCAGCCATCTGGGTAGAAACTGAAATCAAAACTTGCACTGCCGCCAGATTTATAGGAATACGAGTTTTTTAATTTTGATGTAGTGACTTTTTTCAAAGCGCTAGAATATTTCTTTCTTTTATCCGCATTATTTACTTTTCTAACATTTGTAATCTGTTGTTTATATTTATCTTTATTGTATTTACGGCCTAAAACATAGTTTTTCGAAGTCTTCTCAATGATATGTTTATCTACATAACTATTAAATTTAGTTGTTTTTCCAGAAACAATTTCATCTGCATAAAGTTTGATTAACGCTACCGCATCTGCTTTTAAACTATTTGTAACGGAGCTTTCGCTGAAATCACTCGATAATGTGATAATGCCTTTTTTACTTACAGGTGCCTTCGTAATTTTGAATGTTGACTTTTTGCTATCATAAGAAATCGGTTTTTGCATTGCTGAAGCGATTGAATTTACAGGAACATAAGTCGTACCTTTATATTGAATCGCTTTGGCAGCTTTTCCTTTCCCATCTTTAATCGCTAGATTCTTTCCGTCAACTGTTACTTTAATTGCTGGATTTTGGTATGCCGTAATTTTAATTAATTTACTTGCAGCACCGGCACCTATCGCACCAAATACTAAACTGCATACGACCAAAATTGACACAAATGCCTTCTTACTCATCTTCACCCTTTTTCTCCCCCATCATTTTTAATAAAAATGAATTATTGTCATACATTACCAACAATTCCTTATTTTTTTATACCAAATTTGTAATCAATTGGCATAGAGGAAAATTTCCTATGACAATATACTTATGTATACAATTGTTAAATATGTTAAAGATGAGGTATATTTTTTTCATAAAAAAAAGGATATGTACATCTAAAAAGATGACACATCCCGTTTTCTTTTTTTGCTGGAAGAGACTAGTGAGGAACGATAGTAACCTGGAGCAATTTCCCCAGCTTTAATATTTGTTTTAGAAAAAATGGCATCCAAATCATATAGTTCAAATTCAGTAGTTAGTTGAATCATTATTTCGGCGCATGCTTGTGCATCGCTTAATGCGTGATGATGATCGAGGATATCTATGCCATAATGATCGCAAACAGATTTAAGTGAATAACTCGACTTGCCTCCTATTAATCTTCTTGATAGCTGATAACTACAAAGCAACTTACTCGGAACCGGCGGTAGATTATATCGATTCAGACTATCTCTTAAAACATATCCGTCAAAGGCTAAATTATGTGCGACAATTACTTGATCTTCTATTCGATGTTGAATGGATTGATAGAATGTATGAAATGTCGGAGCACCTACAACATCAGAAGGTTGAATGCCATGAACCGATATATTCATTCGATCAAATGGCTCTTCCGGATCAATTAGTGAATAAATAGAGTCGACTATTTTATTCTCTTCTACAAATACCATTCCTACTGAACAAACACTATATCGATTACGATTAGCTGTTTCAAAATCGAGTGCGATGAAATTATTCATGTGCCGCTCCTTTCCAAAAAAATCATTTTATCTTTAAACTATATTGTATTATAAATCCCCTAACCCTTTCCACCTTGAACTACATAAGAACTTTTTTAGATATCCTTGTTGTTTTTGGGAACATAGACCGTTCCTTTCCGCTGCAGGAACCTGCTTTCCGCGGGGAGGAAGTCGAGACTCCTGCGGGATCAGCGGGACAGATGAGACCCCGCAAGAGCGTAGCGATGAGGAGTTAGAAAAGTAGAGGCGGCCTGTTTATCGACGTACAAACTGGAGGGCAGCGACTGAGATAAAGGAATCACGATGAACCCAAAGGGTGAATCGATGATGACTTATCGTAGGGAGGTGACCGGAAGTTTGCTAGTCGATAGCCGCCGGAACTAGACAGGCTCACCGCCCGCCCCGCGGAAAGCGAGCACCCTGTAGCGGAAATCACCTTCATACTGATCAATAGCAACAAAGTTTGTGAAAACAGCCTAGACAAATGAACAAAAAGTGTCAACTACCCAAAATGATTTATTTACGAATTGACGGGGTATATAATAAAAGAGGGGATTATTTCCACCCTACTTTAATAGAGGGCCGGTGTTTATTATGTTATTTTCAAAAATTTTAGTGGCTTATAATGATACGGATCTTTCTAACAAAGCATTAGAAACTGCGATAGAAATAGCAAAAGGAAGTCCGGAAACAGAAATTGATATTTTATATGCTGTTCAACTTCCTATTCCTACGTATACTTCAGGGATTATTATTCAGGAAACCCAGGATAAGTTGAATGAATATGCTGAGGAAACGTTAGAAAAAGCAATGAGTAAACTATCCGGACTACCTAATACTATTCATAAACATGTGGTAGACAAACAACCAATACCAGCGATCTTAGATCATATAGAAAACCAGAAAAATGATTTAATTATTATGGGCAATAGAGGCTTAAGTGGAATAAAGGAATTTTTTGATAGCGTTAGTCATGTGATCGTTCAGAAATCCCCTATTCCCGTATTACTTGTAAAATAATAATATAACTATTTTATACAAAAAAAGGAGCTTGGAAATTTAAAATGTACCCTTTGTAAAGGACATTTTTAAAAAAGGTTAGGCAGTTCTAAGAAGATGATCTCTGTATTGAACAGGGGTCATCTTTTTTAGATTCCATTGATATCTGTAATGATTATAATAGGCCATGTACTGCTTAATTTCTCTTTTCAATTCATCTAGTGTTGTACATGCTTTAATAGAGGCTTCATCTTTAAGATGGCCAAAGAATGACTCCTGAGGAGCGTTATCCCAACAGTTTCCTCTTCTTGACATAGATTGTCGCAATCCTAGTTTCTTAACTGATTTTTGAAAATTTGGATGTGTATAATGTACTCCCTGATCTGAGTGGATTAAGGCATCTTTTGCTTTCTTAAAATGTTTATTTTTTTGTAGTCTTTTAAGGGTGTCTGTAGCTAAATTAATAGTCATCCGATCGGATACATGATAGGCTAATATCTCTCCTGTGGATCCATCTTTTATCGCAGATAAGTAAGCTTTCTGACCTTTACTGAAAAATAAATAAGTGATATCTGTTAGAAGAACTTTGTATGGGATATCCTGTTTAAATTCACGATTTAAAAGGTTGGGTACTACTCTATGTTCCTGTGTAGCCTTCATAATTCGTCTATATGGATTTGCTTTTCTAATAGGGCAAATAATATTGTATTTCTTCATTATTCGTCTAATACGCTTTAAATTGTAGACAACATTAAATTGACCCTCCAATGTCATCTTGATTTGACGAGCCCCTTTTTTGCGTTTTTTAAAATTAAAAGCCTTTAAAACAATTTCCTTGACCTTTTGATCTTTCACTTCTCTTTGATTTTTTTTTTCCACTGAAGTATAGTAAAGTATTTATAATATCCGCTTCTAGATACGCCAGCTAAATCGCATAAATAACTAGTCATTCTGTAAAGTTTGTATTTCTCTATAACAGAACGAATGAGTAAATACTTCTGGTATGGCTGTAAAGCTATTTGTTTTTCTTTAACCCCCTTTCTGCAAATCTGATCTTTTTTAGCAATTCATTTTCTGCCTTTAATAAGTTGTTTTGAGCCTCTAAACGAGCATATTTCTCCTCAAGTGTAAGTTCTCTTTCCGAAGGTCTACCGAGTTTGTTTTCCTAGTATCAGTTAAACCACTTACTCCATTCTCTCGATAAGCTATACGCCATCTATCCGCTGCTGACTGCATTCTTTTCTTACCAATAACATTAATATCAAATCCACATTCCTCAAATATTTCCCTTGGCAACTTGCCTTTACTATTCTCAGTAACTAATAGTTCCTTAAATTCATCTGTATAAGTAATTCCCTTTGAACTAACAGATTTTACATAAGGATTTCCTGATAGTAGTTTTATCTCTCTTTCTGTAAAAAACTTTTTACTCATAATTTTCCCCAGTCTATTTTTTTCTTAATTATACAAAAAGAACCCTATAGAAAGACACTTTTTTTAAGTGTCCACTCTATAGGGTACATTTTAATTTTCCATGCTCCTTTTTTATTTATTCATTTCCTGCATCTTCAATACTTTTCTATTTTGCTTTTTTTAATTGTTTACTGCGAAGTTGACCGCATGCTGCATCAATATCTGTTCCGTGCTCTTGACGGACAACACAATTGATTCCGTTTTTCTTCAATGTATCATAGAATCCCAAAATGGATTCCTTTTCACTTCTTTTATATTGAATATGCTCACTTACTGGGTTGTAAGGAATTAAGTTAACATAGGCTAAGTGACGTTTATTTTGAAGTAGCTTTGCGAGCTGTAATGCTTCTTCTTTATGGTCATTTACATCGTTTAAAAGAATATATTCGAAAGTGATTCTGCGATTTGTTTTTTCCAAATAATAATCAATCGCTGGCATTAATTTTTCCAATGGATACGCACGATTAATTTTCATAATTTGTGTACGTAATTCATTATTTGGTGCATGTAAAGAAATCGCTAAGTTCACTTGTAAGTCTAAGTCAGCAAATTCATAGATTTTCGGAGCTAGTCCACTCGTTGAAACGGTAATATGTCTTGCACCAATTGCTAACCCTTTCGGTGAATTGATATTTTTCAAGAATGTAACTAAGTTTGTAAAGTTATCAAATGGTTCACCGATTCCCATGACAACTACGTGGCTTACCCTTTCATCTTTTCCAACTTCGTCTAAATGAAGCTGAACATTCATAATTTGTTCGACGATTTCACCGCTCGTTAAATCACGATTTTTTCTCAAAATTCCACTAGCACAGAAAGAACATCCGATATTACAGCCCACTTGTGTTGTCACACACACTGAGAGACCGTATTTTTGTCTCATCAATACTGTTTCGATTAGGTTGCCATCTGGTAATTTAAATAGAAATTTAACAGTTCCGTCCTTTGATTCTTGTTTAATTTCTAGTTGTAGTGTATGCATTTCGAACTGTTCCTCTAAAAGCTGAATACATTCTTTATTAATATTGCTCATTTCTGAAAAGCTTTTGACACGCTTTTTATATAACCATTCCCACACTTGTTGTGCCCGGAATTTCTTTTGCCCGTTTTCCAAAAACCACTCTGTCAGTTGTTCTATTGTTAATCCATAGATGGATTGTTTATTCATTCGTTACCCTCTTTTCAAAGATACTTTACGCATAACCTCTATTTTACATGAAATAAGAACGATTTTCTATCACTAACCCTCAATTCCTTATTGTTCCAAGATTTTAAAAGCCACATACATCCTTTTTTATTTTTTATTCCTATAACTATTGTATTGCTCCTAAAAATCAGATAATAGAAATAAGCCACATTAACGTGGCTTATCTTTCTAAATTAATTAAATTTTTTTGCCATTCCTTTATCGTATCCAAAATAAAACGATGAAAAAAGTCCTCTTCTTCTAACATGGGGGTATGAGCGGATTTTTCAAACCACACCCATTTTTTAGCGGGTGCTTGAAGTTTATGAAAAAAGTCCTCCGCAAGTTCACCTGGACATGTGTAATCATAGCGCCCGTTACAAAATGCAATAGGGACCTGAACCGATAAATCATCTTGATATAGATCAATTGTTTCTGCTTCTTCCTTTAATGAAGATTTGGAGAACCACTGCCCTTTTAACCATTTGATGACATCAAATAAGTGATACTCAGAGCGCTTAAATAATGGCAGAAGGAATAATTTCATAAAGCTCCCTTTATGGATCACTCCACCACCAAATTTTTGTAACCAATGATTATGGATATGTTCAGAACTCACTTTGTCCCAAGGCGGGGCTCCAATCTTTATTAATTGGGTATATGCTTTTTCATTGCCAACTTCTTTTGCTTTTTGGAGAGTTCGTTCGTAGGACACATATTCAAGTTGTTTCCAATTGACGATTTGCGAAACAGAAATATATCCATGGAATAGCTCTGGGTGACGCTTAATCGCCAAATAGGAAAGAACTGTCCCCCATGAGTGACCTAGTATATAAACTTTGTCTTGTTGAAATCGTGTGCACAGAACTCTCACTAATTCGATGAGATCATTTAGCATCTGCTCAACCGTCATCGACTCTTTTGTAATCTTTTTTGAAAAAGAAAGACCGGCTCCACGTTGATCCCAATTAACTACAAGAAAGTCCTTTTCATATTCAGAGGTATACTGACTAATAAAACCAATTTGTGCAGCACCTGGACCACCATGCACCCAAAGCAGAATTGGTTTCCTACGATCTTGACCACGAATGAGAACCCATTGCTCGACTCCGCCAATTGTCATTGCTTCAAGGGAGGAATGACTATATGACCCATTCTTAATCGTAGGGGTTTTGCGAATAAACATGATTTCATCTCCTGGTGAGTTTAAAAGAATTATTTAATAACATTATTGCAGACTTTCCGATCTTGACTAGGAATTAGGCAGCAGAGAAAACTATTATTCCCACTGATAAGGTGTTTGTTGATAAACGTAATAATTTAGCCAGTTAGAAAATAACAAATGTGCATGTGCCCGCCATTTGTGTTTCGGTTTTTCATTTGGGTCGTCATTTGGAAAATAGTGTTTTGGCATATATGCCTCCCCACCTTTTTTCGTATCTCTATCATATTCCTCGGCAAGTGTCCCTGCTTCATACTCTAAATGGCCCGTTATCATAATCTGCTTTTCGTCTTTAGAAATCATCAGAAGTGGACCAGCCTCATCCGATTCTGCAAGTAAGATGACATTTTCACATGCATGGATGTGATCTTTTAAATTACCTGTATATCGAGAGTGCGGTGCAAGAAATTCTTCATCAAACCCTCGAACAAGCTTTACATTTGAATTCAAAATAGAATGTTTAAATACTCCTGTACATTTCTGTCCAATCTCAAATTTATCAATGCCAAAATGATAATAAAGAGCAGCCTGTGCCCCCCAGCAAATATGCAGTGTTGAGGTCACATTCGTTTTTGACCATTCCATTATCTCCATTAATTCCTGCCAATAGTCCACTTCTTCAAATGCGAAATGCTCTACTGGTGCACCAGTAATGATCATTCCATCAAAACGCCGATCTTTCACATTTGTAAAGGTCGTATAAAACTGTTCAAGATGCGATTTACTTACATTTTTCGATTCATGTGTAGCCATATGAAGAAACATAATATTGATTTGGAGCGGGGAATTTCCAAGAAGTCGAAGCAATTCCGCCTCTGTTCTTTCCTTTTCAGGCATTAAATTTAATATAAGGATATTTAACGGACGAATATCCTGACTATTCGCTCGTTCATCATCCATCACAAAAATATTTTCCTTCTCTAAAATTTCACGTGCAGGCAATAATTTTGGTATTTTAATAGGCAATCCTATCGCCTCCCATATCTGAATTTTTTCATAATTCCATTATAGGGGTGCTCCTTATGTTTGTCATCCATTAGGATTTCTCGTTATTTTATCTGTATCTTTTTCGTATGTTGAAGTTTTTTCAAAGCATGTTATAATAAAAAGTAACACCATTTAGTGTCATATTTATTTACGGAGGTTATTATTATGGAAAATAAGAAAAACGGGCATTTGCCTGATATTCGATACACAATTATCTTAAATGCACCCATTGAAAAGGTTTGGAAGGCAGTTGCTACTTCAGAAGGTATCGCTGGATGGTGGATGTCAAATACATTTGAACCCATACTTGGAAAAGAATTCGTCCTACATGCTGGACCATACGGTGATTCACCTTGTAAGGTAACAGAACTAGATCCTCCAAATCGTGTAGGTTTTGATTGGGGGAAAGATTGGCATCTGACATTTGAATTAAAAGAGCAGAATGGAAAAACGGAATTTACTCTTATTCACTCTGGATGGGACGCAAATAAGGTGACTGAGTTCAATCAACCTCACACAGTTATTCGAGGAATAATGGATAATGGCTGGGCAGGTCTTGAAGGAAAACTTAAAGAATATATAGAAGCGTAGATGCAAAATTCAGAGTCAAAGCACGATGTCTTTCAGGCGATAGCTGACCCAACGCGCCGTCGTTTATTACAATTATTATCGGAAAATGAAATGTCGATTGCCTCCATCACGAAGTGCTTTTCAATTAGTCGAACCGCTATCAATAAGCATCTCAAGGTATTATCTGAGGCTGGGCTTGTCACAAGCCAAAGAATGGGAAGAGAAACTCGATACAAATTAAAACCAGAACCTTTAAGTGAACTTAAACAATGGCTTTCTGTCTTTGATCAATACTGGACAAGTAAACTTTTTGATTTAAAAAAATATGTGGAGTCCGACGATGAGAACCAGTAAGGACTATAACAAGAGACGAACTTTACGTCTCTTTTTTATGTTATCTATCCTAACTAAACATTGTTTAATGTTTTCCTTTCTAGCCTAAGCACCCATTTATAATACAGTAATACTGTGCATAATAATAATGGATTAATACAAAATGAATACCATATATTCCACCATCCATAGCGGAAGTATCCCCATGGTTCCGGCAATTTTGCAATCATTTCATATAGCAGTAGAAAGAATTCCCAAACTACAAAGTAACCCACTCGTTTTATTAATGAGGAGCCATACGGGAACCAATTTAAAAAGATGACATTAACCGGCGGTATTAAAATTGTATATGCAGGAAGACCGACCCAATCAATGCCTTGAGTAAAATACCAATACCCCTTATACTTCAAATCGATAAAAACATCAAACATTAATTGGAAAGTAATTGTAAAAGACCAAATATGAAGAACTTGACTTCCCGTTAGTCGTTTATTTGTATATAATGCTAGGAAATTAAAAATAATAACTGATAAATAAAGTATGATCATTGTACGCCTCCTATCATTATTATCAGTTACCTTTATTTGTAAAATACCTATTCAAAATAAAAATAAATATTCGGAAATTTACTATTGCATCAATTATTACGAACGCAAATGAATAGAAAAATACCTATCCCCATTTTATTAGGGACAGGTATTTTTATAGTGATATTTTAATTTCCGCGTTCATTCCAGGTAAAACTTTGTCTGAAGCTTGGTTTATTGAGATTTTAACAGGGACTTTTTGTGTTACTTTTGTGTAGTTTCCGGCTGAACTTGATGGTAATACCGAAAAGACGGAATTGGTTGCATATCCTATTTCCTTAACCGTTCCATCAAATGTCGTATCATTGTCACCATCCACAGTAATATCGACACGATCACCTATCTCAATATCTTTAAGATCCGTTTCTTCAATGTTTGCAATAATATACATATGATCTAGGTCGGCCTCTTTTGCTAATTCTTGACCTGCTTGGACCATTTGATTTTTTCTAGCTTCATTTTTGATAACTTTTCCATCCATTTTCGCATCAACAGGAATTTCGTTTTTACCGTCAGATACTTTACCAACTATATCTTTATTAGTAACGTTTTTTCCATCTTTAACATCCCAATTGGTAAGAATACCGGATGTGGGTGCAACAACTCCCATCATATCAGCAGAAACAACCGCATCATCTGTTTTAACATAATTTTTATTTTGAACGTAAAAATATCCGCCTAACGCAATAAGTAGAACTACAACGATAACTCCGATAATATTAGCAACTATAATACGTTTACTCATATACTTTTCTCCTTCATTATTTAATTTTATATTATTTACACTGTTGTTTCTTTCATAGAAGAAACTGGTACTTTCGGTTCCTTCTTCACCAGACCTATTCCTTTTCCAGTCACCATTTTTCCTATTGATGCTACGAGCATGATACAAGCAACACCAAGCATAATTGTAAATAAATGATGGTATGCACCAAGAATAGCCGCTTTCTTCGTATTAGCAATTAATTCATATGAAGCTATTGATTGTGCTTTACTTAAAGGAAGACCAGATTCCATTAAACGATGGGTTAATTGCGCAATTTCCGATTTCGCCTCCGGACCGTTCTCCCCAAGATATTCTTGAATATTTCCATATTGGAATTCATTTTGCGTAGTTAGAAACCAACCAACCATAGGGGTTATAATTGCCCCAATGAAGTTCCGAGTCGAATGCAAGGTTAACGAACGTAATGATGCATGGTGCAAATTACCCGCAAACGCTGTTCCTAACGCACCACCAACAAGCACCATACTAACACCTGCACCTAATAGAGCAATTTGAAAATATAATGTTGCCATCGTAACTTCCGGGCCCATGACTCTCCATTGTAAACATACATAAATAACTGCAAGTGAGCCGATAATCCCCATCTTTCCTGCGCCGAGCATACCGTAAAATATAGTCTTAAGAATCGCAGTTATAAGAATTCCAATAAAAAACCAAATATAAAAGTGCAAGAGATAATGAAATGGAAGATCTTTATTATGACGCAAAAAACCGTTTATACCAGCTATCGCAAGGATGAGCAAGACATGAGATGCAATCGCCATAATCGTTCCGGAAATGGGTTTAGCTGCTTTTAGCGTCCGAAATGGAATTAATGGATTTTCCGCTTTCATATCAATTGAAAGAAACAAGATTAATAAAAGAAATGCAACAACAAAAAACGGCCAAACATATAAAGATGAAAAGCCTTTATCCATTAAGTTACATAATGGAAATGAAAGTACAATTAAAATGAGCGTATATAGAAAGATTCCTGTTTTATCAACTGGTGCTCGATCTAGTTCATACTCTTCCGTCTTTGGCAATCCAAAGAAACCGACAATTAAGCATAGAACAGCAGAGACAATATTTAATATAAATAGCCAACGCCATGCATCGACACTTAATGAAAGTGAACCAAAGAAAGCTCCCAGTGCAGTTGCCCCAAACAATCCTGATATAACCATGAACAGAAAGGTATTTCGGATTTTATTTGGAAATGATTTTAAACTGACGGGCAGCATCGTTAAAAACAAAACACCCGCACTTAAACCTTGAATCGTCCTCCCAATAATTAAAATGATCAAATCCTGGGAAATCGCATTAATAATTGATCCAATTAAAAAAATAAATACAAGGTATAAATAATTTTTCCGAAGTCCAAGTTTTCTTGTAAACAAAGGTCCAAGTGGTACACCTAAAGCGAATGCCAGATTAGATAATGTTGAAGGTAACAGGAGAGCCTTCGAACTTAAATGTAATCCATTTTGAACGATTTCTTGGTTCATCGTATACGAAAGATTAATAAAATATTGCGGTCCAATCGCAAAAATCGTTAAAAATGAGATAATGATGTAATTAGGAATGCCTACCATCCCTTTTGCAATGCCTTTTTGATTCATTCTGATTCCCCTTTCACTTTGTATTTGTCTTCAACAACCAAATAAAAAGAATTTCCGAAAAAGTGGAAATCCGTTCTTCGTTTCATATATTGTATTATGCAATATGTATTATACAACTTGTATTAAAAATAGCAATAGTGTATTTTTGTCATTTTTCCATTTCTCTTTCCCAATTTTAAAAAAAGAGATGACCCACTGCTTAACGTAGGATCATCTCTTCCACTTTTTAAAATCATTATTCAACCGTGATAGGTTCTCTTCTAAACTTTTCAATTCTTCTGTCGACCAATCATGGAGCATTTCCGTATAAGCTGAATAACGGGCGATTTGGACTTTTCGAAGAATTTCATGCCCTTTATCTGTCAATTCAACAAGGCTGATTCTGCCATTTTGAGCATCAGGAAAACGCCTTATGTATTTTTTTGTTTCTAACGCTGAGACTTGTCTACTAGCAGTAGACAGGTTTAGTAATAAATTTTCCGCAAGTGAATTAATGGCTAATGGACTCGATTTTTCAAGTTCACTTAGTAAAAGGTATTCTGAGCGATCCAAACTTCCAAGTTTGGGGCTATGGGCTGTCGTTAGGCGAACAAGCAGGGCAATTTCGTATTCAATCAATTGGAGTACACGATCTGTCAATATTCTTCCCCCTCTTACTTACATCCCGAATGGTTATTTATTAAGTATATCATAGGAAACTTGGTGCCTTCCTCTGCAATTAGACGATATTCCCCTATCTTCTACAAAATAATTAAAAACGAAAATTAATCAAACGTTTGATTAAAAAGCGCAAAATCCTCTATCTTATCGCCTTCACGTATTTAATCCCATGCAAAGATTGTAGAAAACTGAAGATTCTATTCACTCATCCTACATGGCATATTCAACCCAAATTTCATCACCTCGCACTTCCATTCTGATTCCTCTCCACCCTTTCAATAATAGTCCTTGTTGACCTTCCGTGTCATTCATGTTCAGAGTGACTTTTTTAGTCCAAAAATTATTTACATCCCCAAGTTTTTTAACAAATACATACCTTAAGCGTCTCCCGTATTTTTCCTTCAGCGCAGCAATTTCCATCCCTTGAGAAAATTTATCTTTTAAACTAGGTATATTAAATGGAGCCACTGTACAGCAAATATAAGAGTACTTTCCACTTAATTTAGATAACTCATTCATAATAATTTTTGCTAAAATCTTTTGTAGATGATTCCCTCTATATTGTGGATGAACATTCGAAATTTCTTGGTAGACTACACTTGGTAGTTCTTCTTTTGCTAACCCAATATCATAACCTAAATGATCGGAATCTATTGTAGGAACCAAAAGTGCACGAAACGCGATAAGTTGCTCGTTTACAAAAGCCCCCACCATTAAACCATTTCCCTCTAAAATAAATTTAAATTCCTCCAGTGTTAGCGGTTGTAAAATCTTTTTATCTTCTAATGCAGAAACAACTAGATCCTGTAATAGTAATATTTGATCGATATCACAACTTGTTAATCTTGTTACTTTATATGGTGTTCCATCATGCTTCAACGTATCTTCGTAGATGATTTTCACAACTTATCCCTCACATGTTTTAATGTTTCACATATTTCTTATCATACATGAAAACGTATGTTAAAAAAATAAGTGCCCCGTAGCGGGACACCTAATCATTAGACCTTTTTTTCTTTTACCTTTTTTGTTTGATTACTCCATTTAAAGATTTTATCCAAAAATTGATAAATTGCTTTTGATTCTTTCGTCATAAGTGGCCCTAAAACAGCTAATATGAGTACATAAAGGGCCGTAAACGGTTTTAATATTGGAAGTAGTCCGCCAGCAAGACCTAGATTAGCAACGATGATGGAAAACTCACCTCTGGAAACAATGGTTAGACCTATATTTGCGGATGCCTTGTGGGATAATCCCGCCTTTCTGCCTGAAATCATTCCAGCGATAAAATTCCCAATAATCGTAAGGCCAACTGCCCCTAGTGCAAGCCAAATTGCTCCACCTAAGGAAAATGGATCAATTGTTAACCCAAAGCTGAAGAAGAAAATCGCACCAAAGAAATCTCTAAACGGAATAACCAAATGTTCAATACGTTTTCGATGCTCTGTTTCTGAAAAGACAAGACCTAAAAGCAATGCACCGATTGCTTCCGCGACATGAATCGTTTCCGAAAAACCGGCGATAAAAAATAATGCGGCAAAAACAACAAGAATGAAAATTTCATTTGAACGGATAGTAAGGAGCTTATTGATAATTGGTGCTCCCTTGCGAGCAATAATTAAAAATACAAGCATATACCCAAGGCAAATAAGAACGGATCCAATCGTGCCCATTATTGAAGTGGAATCTCCCAGTAAGAGTCCGGACATGACGGATAAAAAAACAGCGAGGAAAATATCATCGAACAAAATAATTCCTAAAATAAGCTCTGTTTCGGAATTAGCTGTTCGTTTTAAATCAACGAGTACTTTTGCCACGATGGCACTTGAAGAGACGCTTAACAATCCTCCAATAATAAGGGTTTCATAAAACGGAAATCCAATAATAAACCCATAAAGCAGACCCAATACAAAATTCATTGTTACATAAATCGATCCGCCAATAACAATGGAACGCCCCGATCGAATTAACTTTCCAACAGAGAATTCAAGACCTAAATAGAAGAGGAGAAAGAGGACACCAATCCGCCCTAAAAACTCAATAAACTCGGAACTCTCAATGAATTTCAGATTAATCACGCCTATCGTCGGGGCGTGCGGGCCGACAAGCATTCCCATAATGATTAAAAATGGAATGATTGAAAATTTCATTTTCCCTGCTATTATCGCAGCAAGCGCAACCAATACCAATGCTGTACCAACTTCTAACACTAAATGATTCATCTAGTATCACCTCTCATTGGACAACAACTCACTGATTAAATTTTTCAGTTCTTTTCTTTCCCCCGAAAGGACAAGTGTATCCCCTTCTTCAATAAGAGATTCAGGTCCCGGATTCAATATTTTTTTCATATTTTTCTTTAAAATCGCAATGACCGTTACATTATATTTGTTTCTAATTTCAAGTTCCCCGATATTTTTACGAATGGCTGGTGCTTTAGGCTCGACTTTATACCACTCAATCACCAATCCATCGAAAGCCATTTCGATCGTTTCAAGTGTTTGAGGTTTATAAATCATCCCACCTAAAATCGCTGCGATATTTCTTGCTTCTGAATCGTTTAACGTTGTGCTCGAAACACTTTCTTCATGATTCGATTCATCATAGTAATACATTTCTCTTCGTCCATCGTCGTGAATAATAATCACAATTTTTTCTTCATTACTCGTAATAATCTCAAATTTTCTTCCAATTCCCGGTAACTCACTCTCCCTAATCATCATTGTATTTCCTCCCTCATATGTTTTGTAACAGATTTAGGAGCTTTTGAAGCTCAAAGGTTTACATCTATTTCTGTTTGAATGATTTCATCCTTTGTAATTCCGAGATATTTACGGGTTTCAGATGGTGTCGCGTGATGAAAATGCTTTTGAAGCAGTGAAATGGCAACCCCTTTTTTATAGGCATGATATCCAAATGTTTTCCGCATGGAATTGGTACCAATTTTCCCCTCAATCCCAACTGAAACTGCAGCATCATGAATAATTCGGTAAGCCTGTTGACGTGTAATCGGTTTTTTTGTTTTAGCGGATTGAAATAAATAGGAGTCTGTAGGTAAATTGTTCGTGTGAATATAATGCAGAAGAGCATTTTTTACTTTGTGGTTAAGATATACATTTCTATCAGGCAGTCTGTAAAAGTTTCTTATTTTATCTTCCTTTTCAAAAACATCCTCTACCTTTAAATTTAGAATTTCAGTGATCTTTAACCCCGTATTTATTCCAAAAACAAAGAGGACATAATCCCGTTCTGAATGCTTTTTTAAATATCTCTTCATGGAATTAATTTGCTTAATATCCCTAAGAGCTTCAACGTATTCCATTTGTTTATTCTCCTTAATCTATGTTACTTAATCATATTATAACATATGGTTATGTAATATAATGTGTGTATTTTTGACAAAGTTTAAAACAATACTGTTTCTATGAATGTCCCTTTATTATTCGGTCACAATCGGCTAGTATTAAATATACAATATAATTATGTCCAAAACTAAGGAGCGAGTAAATTGAATATCCGTGAATGTGAACTCCCGGGCATCGGACAAAAATTCGAAATTCAAACAAATGGAAATGAAAAAATCGTCGTCATTTTGCATGAAGACGGTCAAAGGGAAATTTATCAATTCGACTCGATGAATGCAGAGGAAAGCTCAGGCTGTGTTACATTAACTGATGAAGAATCAAGACAAATTGCTGCAATATTAGGAGGAATTATTTATAAACCGAAGGCAATTGAAAACTTGGAGCATGCATTTGAAGAATTAGTATTTGAATGGTGTAAAGTTGATGCAAACGCAAGCATTATCAACCGTACAATTGGCGAATTAAAAATTAGGGATCACTTTGGCGTTACTATCATTGCAATTGTAAGAAAAAACCGCGAAAAAGTATTAAATCCGGGGGCAAATGAAATCCTTCAACATGGGGATACTGTCGTTTTATCAGGTGAACGTGCGAATATTCAAAGGATTTTATCTAAGTTGTTCAATCATTAGGTTAAAAAAAGATCGAGACAGATAACTCGATCTTTCACTTTTTATGTATATTAGAATGGATTCGTTCCCAGTAGAGTAGCATTTTTCACATAAATTCGAGGGTGCAATTTTAATTGGGAAACAATAAATTCTGCAAGATCTTCAGGCTGCATGTATTTTTCTTCATTTCCAGAAATCAGGTTACTTCTTGCTGCAAGCTCTGTTGCCACTGTACTTGGAGTGAGAGCAGTCACGCGAATATTATTTCTCCGTACTTCTTGTGCTAACGATTCGGTTAATCCAATTAAGCCAAATTTAGATGCACTGTACGCACTTGAGGTAGCAGCACCATTAAGACCATTTGTTGAAGAAATATTAATAATGTCGCCGCCGTTTTTTTCTATTAATTGCGGAAGAACTGTGCGTGTTACATAATAAGGTCCCATTAAATTGACCTCAATCGTCTTTTTCCACTCTTCAGGCTCCGTTTCTAATAGTGGGGCAAACTTTCCTATACCTGCATTGTTAATTAATATATCTGTTGTACCAAGTGTATTTGTAATAGTCTCTATTGCTTTTTGTACTTGTTCATACGATGAAACATCAACAGATGCATAGGCAGCCTTTACTCCATACCCTTCAATTTCAGTAGCTACTTCCTTTAACGCTTCCTCTGTTCGAGCTAAAAGCCCAACATTTACACCTTCTTTAGCTAAAGCAATGGCGATCGCTTTACCAATTCCTCTTCCTGCACCTGTAACAAACGCAACTTTTCCTTTTAATGATTGTGCCAAAGGACTACAACCCCTTTCAAATATATCATTCATTTATTATTGCATATTTAATTACTAACATGCATTTCTAATGCTTCATGAAACTAATGAAAGATACTTTCTATTGGTTTGAAATTTATGTTCCATTTATCGGAATATTTAGTATAATTGAGTCACTAGCAAAATTTAGGATGTGAAACATTGAAAATCAAAAAGTTATCTATCGTTTTGGAAATTATCATATTGCTCTGTTTGACACTCTTTCTAATTTTTGATTATTTTCCACAAGCTCCATTTACCCAATTTATATCGCCTAAAAAGATTTTTTGGATCATCATTTCCATCTTGGTGTTAAGCATGATAATCTTTCGAAAAAACAGCGACGATGGAAATATGTCATTTAAATACTCACTAATATTAAACGGATACTTTATTTTTTTAATTGGGCTATTAACATTGCTCGGGGGACAATCTTCAACGGGTATTTCTTTTAGTAATTATGAATTTTGGATCATATTTATTATTGCGTTAGTCGATATTTGGGGGACATATAAAAAGACAAAAAACCCTTCATTCGCTAAGTTCATTTCAGCTACTCTTCTTTTAACAATCATAATCATCTCGTTCCAATTTTGGAATGAGCACCGTGAAAGAAATTTAGCCGAGTTAATTCGGTTCAACCCACATGATCTTGTATCTATAGGGTTTACAATGAACAAAATTCCTGAAAATAAGACTTATGAATGGATAACGGAAAAAGTTGAACCAGCAAATGAACTTATTGGATATTTAGGGAAGTACCGTGTTAAACGGATATCTGAAAAGGAATATAACAAGACATTGTCGGAAGAAAAGTTTGAAATTACACTCTCACATAAAACGATACCCCCCTCAGTCGTTTTCGGTACTAAAAATTATCTTCACATTCTATCAGGGAAATATTATAAAGTACTGAATGGACCAATTAATATGAGATCAATCCGTTCATATAATGAAAAGTATCGAAAAATATATCAGGAATAGTAGAAAGAGAGGCCTAAAAACCTCTCTCTTTTCTCTTATATTTTTTTTACCATATAGTCATACTCATGATCATTAATTATAATGTTTTTTTCCTTCATGTATCCAAGTTTCTCGTATAGTCGTTTCGCTCCGGGATTATCTTCTGCAACATTTAAAGTGACTCTCGTAAACCCTTTATCCTGTGCCACTTGTTCTGCTTTTTGGATAAGGATTGTTCCAATTCCTCTCCCTTGAAAATCTGGACCAACACTGACCGTATCAATATAATAATCACCTTTGTCAGCTTCTTGATCGAATGACTCTATATGATTTTTCCCTTTCTTTTTCAGTCTTTCAAGAATTGGTCTGTCCAACTTTTCTGCATCGTCACCGGAATAGGCGACAAGAATACCTGCAACATTACCATCAACTTCCGCGACAATACTATTTTGATAGCTCAATCGATTATTTTCCTGATGAAATAAGTCTGATAGAACGTTTCTTATTTTCTCCGTTTCCTTTTCACCCGTTAATGCTTCCGCAATATCATGTATCGCTAAATGGATATAATCTGCCGCTTCCTTTGCATCACTTTTCATAGCTAGTCTGCATTGCATGTTGTTGTCACTCCTCTATTTTCTTGACCAATCTGCGCCTTCATCCATATGGACAAAAGGAATGGTTGTATCAATTTCTCCTACTATCCTTTCAAAAGTGATGTCTTCACCACTTAGCCATTTTTGCCAATCAAACTCATATGGTTCTACATCTCCACCAAGTGCAAACCATGCTTTCATAGCACGTGGTAAATAAGCTGAAGTATGAATTGTTCCTGCCCAGCTCCCATATAAATCAGAAAAAACACCTTTATCGGTACTATTCATTAAACGAAAAGCTTCCTGTGCACCCGAAATTGTTTCTTGGTTTGCTTGTAGAATTTGTAACCGTCTCTTCGAATCGACGAGATGATGGCGATTTTCATCTTGCATTAATTCAAAATGATTGGTGCACGCATTTGCTTGACGAACCCTTACTTCACGGGGAGAAGTTTCCACAATTTGTGTCTCACCATTTTTGTCATATACAACATATGTAAAGGAATGGCGATGTGGAATTTCTTTCAGCATTTCAACGGCTTCTTCCACATTTGCACACGATTCTAATACTAACCTGCCTATCATACAGCAGATGAACCCATCACCTGGAGATTTACGATTCATAAAGTTATAGCCCATGGCCAATCCCTTCTCGTTCATTCCATCCATTCGTCCAGTAATTCGCTGACTCGGTCCCACTATCGCGTAGCCTTGGTCGGTCGGTTGAAAAAAAGTATAACGACCTTCGTATGTCTTAGGATGATAATCATAATTACGGATTAAATAATGATCTCCCGTTAAAATGGAACAGCCTGATCGCACATAATCTAAGCGATATCCTCCAAATTCCATCAACACCCGTTCGATCGGCCATTCCAATGCGTCCTGCAAACCAAGCAGTTCATCCCAAATTCCTGAAGCAAATCGAGTAATCGCTTGTTTTACTTCCTTAGCCTCCACAGTAAATCGGGGTTTTCTTACTTGCCACTGTTTTTCACGATTTTGAATTATAAGTGAATCCTTTAATTTTTTCCCTTGCATATAACCAAAGTCATAATGCGTTCCTCTAAATTGAATAATCTCACTATAAATTTGCTTCATGTCAGATCCCTCTTAGAAAAATTTAGTTCCTTATATTTAAGATACGGGATTAACAAATGAAAATAAAGCATATCCCCTTTTATGCGGACATGGAATCCGTTATTTTTGATAAATGAGCTATTTTAAAAGCCCATCGGACACTGGGTACGTTATTTACGAAAAAACATAAAGAAATCACCGCTTTTTTATAATATAACGGAACCAATGTCCTCAAACATAAGGAATAACCCCATTTTGTCACAGATAGCGGATCGGGAGTCCGCAGAAAAAAAGACCAAATCGTAAACGATTTGATCTTCATAGTGGCAATCTATTACTGTTCTTTATATTGCTTAAATTCCTTCTCAGAACAATATACAAAATGCCCTGGTGTTACTTCACGCATTTTAATTTCTTCGCCTTGTTCATATTGATGAACGGCCGGGTCATATGTTTGGCGCACACGTGTCCGTTCATAATCTGGATCCGGTAATGGAATAGCTGAAAGCAATGATTTCGTATAGGGATGTAGAGGATTATTATATAAATCCTCTGCTGGAGCTAACTCCACTAACTTACCAAAATACATAACCCCAATACGGTCACTTATATATTTAACCATTGATAAGTCATGGGCGATAAATAAATAAGTTAACCCTTTTTCTTTTTGAAGCTTTTTCATTAAATTAACTACTTGTGCTTGAATGGATACATCCAATGCAGAAATAGGTTCATCCGCAATGATAAATTCAGGGTTAACGGCAAGAGCTCGGGCAATTCCGATCCTCTGTCTTTGTCCACCCGAAAATTCATGTGGATAACGATTGGCATGCTCGCGATTTAAGCCAACTGTTTCAAGAAGATGGGCTACCATGTCCATTCTTTCTTTTGGAGATTTGGCCAAACCATGGATATCAATACCTTCTGCAATGATATCAGCAACTTTTGTTCGCGGGTTGAGCGATGCGTAAGGATCCTGAAAGATCATTTGCATTTTTTGATGGAATTTCTTCAATTGTCCTTTTGACTTCTTCGCATGAACATTTTCTCCGTTAAAAGGACTTCCCCACCTGTTGCATCATAAAGTCGAATAATCGTACGTCCAGTTGTTGACTTGCCACAACCAGATTCACCTACTAGGCCAAGCGTTTCTCCTTTAAAAATATCGAAGGAAATATCATCAACAGCACGCACTTCATTCGATGTACCCATATTAAAATACTGTTTTAAATTTTTTATTTCTAATAATTTTTCTGCCATTTTTATTTTGCCTCCTTATTAGGAGCTGCTTTTTTATTAGCATTAAATTTATTCATTCGCAATTGAACTGCTGCAGGCGGTTCCACTTTTGGTGCATCCGGATGGAGCAGCCATGTTGCAGCATAATGCGTATCAGATACTTTAAACATTGGCGGTTCTTTTTCATAATCTATTTTCAACGCATAAGGGTTACGAACAGCAAAAGCATCACCCTTCGGCGGATTTAGCAAGTCCGGTGGTGTTCCTGGAATGACATATAATTCTTCATCGTTCGCATCAAGACTAGGCATGGAACTGATTAATCCCCAAGTATATGGATGTTTAGGATTATAGAAAATTTCATCTACTGTTCCTACTTCAACAATTTTCCCACCATACATAACGGCTACACGATCGGCTACATTTGCAACAACGCCTAAATCATGGGTAATAAAAATAATAGAAGTATCCACTTTCTTTTGTAGTTCTTTCATTAAGTCTAAGATTTGACCTTGAATCGTTACGTCTAATGCTGTTGTTGGTTCATCAGCGATTAATACTTTCGGATTACATGCTAGTGCAATTGCAATTACAACACGTTGTCTCATACCACCAGAAAACTGGTGAGGGTATTGTTTCATACGAGATTCTGGTTTCGGAATCCCGACTAGCTTTAATAAATTGATTGCTCGTTTTCTTGCTTCATCTTTACCAAGATGTTGATGTTTCAACAATGGTTCCATAATTTGCTTCCCGATGGTCATCGTTGGATTAAGTGAAGTCATCGGATCTTGGAAGATCATCGAAATATCTTTTCCACGAACTTTTTGCATTTCTTTCTCAGAAGCTTTGGCAATATCTTTTCCATTAAAAAGAATTTGACCGGATTTAATTTCAGAATTGCTAGGTGGTAACAACCGCATAATGGATTTTGTTGTGACCGACTTACCGGAACCTGATTCCCCAACAATTGCTAGTGTTTCACCTTCATACAGATCAAAGTTTACTCCCCGGATTGCCTTTACTTCTCCAGCAAATGTATGGAATGAAATATTAAGATCTTTTACTTCAAGCATTTTTTTCATCTTTCTCACCTCGCTCTTTAATCTCTCATTTTCGGATCAAATGCATCACGTAGTCCGTCTCCGATTAAGTTACTTGCAACTAATATAATACAAATGACTAGACAAGGAATAATCATTAAGTGAGGTAAGAATTGGAATGTTTTATACCCATCCTCAATCAATGTTCCTAAAGATGCCTTAGGTGCTTGTAAACCAATACCAATGAAGCTTAAGAATGCTTCAAAAAATATCGCACTCGGAATCGTAAACATCGTATTGATGATTATAACCCCTGATAAATTCGGTAATAAATGTTTAAATAAGATTCTTCCATTAGATGCACCAAGTGTTTTCGATGCCATAACATATTCTTGGCTTTTTAGTTTCAATACTTGACCGCGAACGACCCGAGCCATCCCAATCCATCCAGTGATAACCATTGCAATTGTGATGGATAAAATCCCCGGTTCCATAATTAATAGCATGAGAATAACGACAATTAAATTTGGTATACCAGAAATAACCTCTAAAATACGTTGCATGACGTTATCTACTTGTCCACCTTTAAACCCTGAGATTAGTCCGTATGTTACCCCAATAACCATATCAATAAGCGCAGCTAGGAATGCGATATATAATGAAACCCTTGTTCCAAGCCATACCCGTGAAAATAAATCCCGTCCAAGACCATCTGTTCCAAACCAATAGTAGTCTTTAATATGCTGTTCTTTATATACGTTGGTTTCAACTCCGCCAATTTTTTGGCTGCCATCAAATATTCCCATTTTTTCTAAGCCAGGTACTCTTGGAGGAAGATTAGCCCTCGTTGTATTTACTTCCGTAGGATCAAAATGTGAAAGATGTGGCCCAATAATTGCCATAATAATGATTAGTACTAATAGAACTAAACTAATTATCGCACCTTTATTTTTTCTAACCCGAAGCCATGCATCCTTCGCAAAGGAAAGTTGCGGTTTTGAAATAACTTCACTTTCATTTGGATTCACTGGAGCGGGCTCAAACATTTCTTTCGGTATTTTTTCTAACATTTCAGCCATTATTTTTTCCCTCCCGCTACACGAATTCTTGGATCAATGATTCCGTAAAGAATATCAACAATCAAAATGATTACTGTTAATAAGAAAGCAAAGAAAATGGTTGTTCCCATAATAATAGGAAAGTCATTCGTTTGAATTGATTTAACAAACTGCTCGCCGATTCCAGGTATAGCAAAAATTTGTTCTACAACCATGGAACCAGTCATTAAACCAACTGCCATCGGTCCTAACACCGTAATTAACGGAATCAATGCATTTCGGACAGCATGTTTAAAGGAAATTTCCATTTTTGAATTTCCTTTTGCTTTTGCTAATGTTATATAATCTGAACCTAATACTTCAATTAGCTCTGTCCTCATGAACCGGGCAGCTGTTGCGATTGGGAAAATAGCCAATGCAATAGTAGGCATTATGGATGAGGCAAAACTATCCCATGAGGCAACTGGGAGCCATTGTAATTTAACTCCAATGATATATTGTAGTACTGCAGCAAATACGAATGAAGGGATCGATTTTCCTAACACTGCGAGGAATGTACTTCCATAATCAATCCAAGTATTTTGAAACATCGCTGCTAAAACACCTAATAATATTCCGACAATCGTTCCGATAAACATCGCTTGAAAGCCTAGCTGTAATGATGGCCCCATTCGATTGATAAGCAGTTTTGTAACTGGCTGATTATCAAATTGGAATGATACCCCTAAGTCACCCTTTACAATGTTTACCATATATCTTCCGTACTGAACTGGAATTGGGTCATTTAATCCATACTTTTCTTCAAGGATGATCTTTTGTTCGTCAGATAGCTTTTCTTCTGCCCGAAACGGTGTACCCGGCAAAAATTTCATCAAAAAGAAAGTAAATGATGAAATAATAAACAAAGTAAGAATTAAATAAACAATTCTTTTTGAAATATACTTTGCCATCAAGCATACCTCCTAATCCAAATAATTTAAAATCTTCTAAATATGGTGATATATAAAGGGGAAAAGAGAGTAATCTTTTTATTGTAAAAAGATACTCTCTTTTTGGAAGACCTTCAATATATCCTATTGTCTATCTTCTTATTTTTCGATTGTTACATTTTTTAACGTATAATCTGGTCCAAATAAGTGTTCTTCAAAGCCTTTTACATATGGCTTAATTAATTTCAAGTGACCTCTTTGATAAATTGGAGCAATTGCTGCATCTTCTTGAACTAAGATTTTCTCAGCTTGTAGCAATGTTTCCCAACGCTTTTCAAGATCATTACCATATTTTACTTTTGCATCATTGATTAATTGATCATACTTTTTATTTGAGTAACCTGTTTTGTTATTTCCACCATTAGTTACAAATAAATCAAGATATGTCATTGAATCTAAATAGTCTGCTCCCCATCCAGCCATTTGAATTTCATAATCTTGCTTGTCTTGTTTTTGGATACGGATTTTAAATGGAACGTTTGTTAATTTAAGTGTTAAGCCTGGTAAGCTTCTTTGTAATTGATCTTGGAAGAATTCACTTGTTTTCTTCGCATTTTCTGTATCATCACTTAATAATTCAAGTGTTAAGCTTTTTACGCCTAATTCTTTTAAGCCTTTTTCCCAATATTCTTTTGCTTTTGCTTTGTCAGTAGTTAATAAATCTCCACTTGCATCACGGAAGTCTTTACCATTCAATTGATGTACACCTTTAGGAACTAATCCGTTGCTTGGGAAAGATCCATTTGAAAGGATAGTATCTGTGTATGCTTTTTTATCAAATGCCATAGCTAGTCCCTTACGAATATTCTCATTCGCTAAAGGTGTTTTCTTTCCGTTACGCACTTGGTTGAATTTCAAATACCAAGAGCTAGATTCTACCATTTTTAAAGCATCTTTATTGTTTTGATATTGTTTTGCATATTCTGCACTTAACGCAGCTGTAATATCAGTTTTACCTGTGTTGTATAGGTTAATTGCTGTATTTGGAGTTTTTGCAACTTGTACATTTACTTCTTTAATTTTTACATTTGCTTTATCATAATAATTGTCATTTTTCACATATTTCCATGTTAAACCTGTTCCATCCCAATCTTTTAATTCGAATGGACCATTTGAAAGCATATTGTCACTGTTTGTTCCGAATTTATCGCCTTTTTCTGTAACGAATTTTTCATTTAACGGAGCAAAAGTAGCAAACGCTAGTAATGAATCAAGATATGGAACTGCATTTTCTAGTGTAACTTTTAATGTATTGTCATCAACAGCTTCTACACCTAATTGATCAGGTTTTGCTTTGCCATTCATAATTTCATTTGCATTTTTTACTACACCTTGAAACATGTACGCATATTGAGCACCTGTTTTAGGATCTACTGCTCTTCTCCAAGAGAAAACAAAATCTTTTGCTGTTACAGGGTCACCATTAGACCATTTAGCATCTTTGCGAATTTTAAATGTATAAACTTTACCGTCTTCACTAATAGAAGGTTTTCCTTCTGCAAGTGCAGGTACCGGTACATCTTTGTCATTTAATGTATAAAGACCTTCTAATGTTTGTCCGAATACACTGAAACTTGCTGCATCTGTTGCTAAAGTTGGATCTCCTGTTGGGATTTCCGCAGTCTCAATCATATTGAGAACTTGGTCATTTTTTGAACCGCTATCGCCATTGCTTGAGCTCTTCTTATCGCTTCCCGCACCACATGCAGATAGTACTAGTGCAAGTGATAGGGCAATAGCAGTAAATAAATAAAATTTTGACTTTTTCATTTACTTGTCCCCTTTTTCTTTTTTTGAAAAGATTCTAAAAAGCTTTTCTATTAATATTATATAATATAATTCTGATTTGTACATTATTTTGAGAAAACATTTTTAACTTTTTTATACCATATTTATAGGTAAAATTACATTTATTTTCTATTTTATGCACTTTTAAGCGAAATAATTATTTGAAATGTCATAATATTATATAATGTCATAATATTTTAAATATTATTTCACAAAAATTTTATTTTAATTTTTATATTACTTACTATATAATTTTCATTATCTTTATCTCCTCTCTTCCATTTCTTTTAATGAAAGGAATGATTCTATTGTTTAAAAAATATGTTATATGGGTGTTGATTTCACAAATATTTGTCATTCTGTTTTCTTTTATCTTTTATCACTCCATTAATTTATTGGCATATATTAATGTTTCCTTTGTTATTGGTGCTCTTCTTATATTATTAGCATTAACAGGTTACATTATTAATAAAGGATTTTTTGATATTGTATTTGCCAGTTTCCAGCAAATGTTTAGCAAAATGAACGATGAAGACCGAAGACCGTTGTCAAAATTAATTCCATTAAGGTACACTTTACCATTTACCGTAGGACTTGTTACGATTATTTTAATGATCATTGCATTGTTTGTTTATTATGGATAAAAAAAGCGATTGGTGCACCCCAATCGCTTTTTGCCTATTTCTTAGTATAAATATGGATGGCATCTCTCAAAAATTCGGTCATCCCTGGTTGCTTTTCATAATAGGATTTAAATCGTTCATCATCCACATACATTTGTGCAAGTCCTGCGTGAGCTTCTTTACTGTATTCTTTCCAAGTATAGGTCAACCATTGTTTATGCAAGTCTGCTGTTTTTTGTGCAAGCTCACTTGATGGATCACCAGTTGCGAAAGCTTCTACTAACGTTTCTATTACTTGTTTCTCTAGTTTTGTGAATCTTTCATATTGATCTTGAGTCATATTCATTAATTTTGCATTGGATTGATCAATTGTCTCATTGCCGTACTTGTTTCGAATTTCTTCCCCATATTTTTCTTCATTTTCCTCAATCATTTTTTTCTTAAAACCTTCGAATTTCTCTTGGTCCGTCATTTCTATTCTCCCTTCCTTTAAGCAAATCGTTTTATTTACATTTTCGATTAATACGTCTAGTTGTTTTCTTTTTTCGAGGAGTTTCTCACGATGATCCTTAAGTGCCTTTGTACCATCAAAGCCAGGAGTGTTCATGATGTTTTTTATACTTTCTAATTCAATACCTAATTCCCTGTAAAATAAAATTTGCTGCAGTCTGTCAACTTCATTTTGCCCGTAAATTCGATACCCGGATGTATTCATTCTTGCCGGCTTAAGAATGCCTATCTCATCATAGTATCGAAGGGTTCTTGTGCTTACTCCCGCTAATCTCGCTAGCTTTTGCACTGTATATTCCAAAGTTGATCACCTCCTCTTAATGTAAAGGTACACCTTTACGCAACGTCAATGTCAAATACTATTTATTAAATTATTTTATAAGTAATATCCATTTTTTTGACATGGTTTGTCCTATTATTCATATATTCAAATAAAGGGGGGATTGCCATTCATACGAAAATCATTCGGTATTTAGTCGGATATGTTTTTATCACATCTGGGGTAATGAAAATCGTTAGCGAAGATTTAGGGAATTATTTTACTAGCCTAGGATTGCCGTTCCCAATTTTATTAATGAACATAGTTGCAATAATAGAGCTCATTTGTGGTATTCTCATTTTGGCAAATAAATGGGTTAAACAATCAGCTATTCCATTAATGGCCATAATGATTGCAGCAATCCTTTTAACAAAAGTGCCGATATTGCATACGGGATTGATTGCCTTTGCGTTTAATGCGAGGTTGGACATTATTATGATGGCGCTACTTGTGATTCTCTACAAACAAGATATGAATATAAAAGTCCCTTTCAAATAACTGAAAGGGACGCGTAGTACAAATATAGTATTATTCGCTTAAATCTACATTATGATATACTTGTTGAACATCTTCCAAATCCTCTAGCACATCGATCATTTTTTCAAATTGTGCTTTTGCATCTTCCGGAAGTGTTATATCGTTTTGTGCAAGCATCGTTAGTTCGGCAACTGTGAATTCCGTGATTCCAGCACTTTTTAATGCTTCTTGTACGGCATGGAATTGATCTGGTTCAGCATATACGATAACAGAATCCTCTTCTTCAATGATGTCACGAACATCGATATCCGCTTCCATTAACATTTCGAGCACTTCATCCGCAGATTTTCCTTCAAGTCCGATCACAGCCGTTGCGTCAAACATATAAGCAACAGAACCACTAACTCCCATATTACCGCCATTTTTACCGAACGCTGCACGTACTTCTGATGCTGTACGGTTCACATTATTCGTTAAGGCATCGACGATAACCATTGATCCATTTGGTCCAAAACCTTCGTAACGAAGCTCATCATAGTTTTCATCAGAGCCGCCTTTTGCCTTTTCAATTGCACGGTCAATAATATGTTTTGGTACATTATATGTTTTCGCACGTTCAAGTACGAATTTCAATGCTTGGTTAGATTCTGGGTCTGGTTCACCTTGCTTCGCAGCTACATATATTTCTCGACCAAACTTAGCATAAATTCGACTCGTATTTGCGTCTTTTGATGCCTTTTTTTCTTTAATATTATTCCACTTACGTCCCATTATGAACACTCTCTTTCCACTTTAGCTCTACTCAAAAATAGTAATACGAAATCAGCTATTACATCAAGTTTTTTTCAAAATAGTTACAAGGGAACTTTCCCCATTATATATCGCTATATTCTTCGTTTACTATTATACATTAAATGTAATAGAAGTATCGAGTAGTTAGCAAAAAAAGTAAGATCAAATGAATGGAGATGAAAAAGTGCAAAATCCAATTAGATTTTGCACTTTTAGTAAGCTATTAACCTTTTCTAATTCGATGAACTTCGTCAGCAACAAATTGTACAGATGTTCCAACAATTACCTGAATGCTTTGTGGTCCAACAATATTAATTCCTGGTACTCCAGTTGCCTTAATCTTATTTTGGTCAACAGCATTCATATCTTTAACTTCAACCCTTAAACGAGTCGTACAATTATCTACAGAAGTTACGTTCGCATCTCCGCCAAGACCTTCATAAATCTTAGCAGCCATCACTGTAAATTTATTACCTTTATCAGTTGCTGTACTTGCTCCTTCATTATCATCTACTATTTCTTCTCCTCTACCAGGAGTTGCCAAATTAAATTTCACAATAATAAAGCGGAATAAGAAGTAGTAAATAACCGCAAATACTAGACCTTGAACAATTAACATATATGGTTGGTTTGCAATTGGAATTCTTAAACTTAATACAAAGTCGACTAAACCTGCACTAAATCCAAAGCCAGCTGTCCAATGGAATAGAGCGGCAATCATAAGTGATAAACCTGTTAAAACCGCATGCACTAAATATAATGCTGGAGCAGTGAACATGAAAGCAAATTCAAGCGGTTCTGTAACACCTGTGAAGAATGCTGCAAACCCTGCTGCCATCATTAACGCAGCTACTTGTTTTTTCTGTTTTGTTTTTGCCGTATGGTACATGGCTAAAGCTGCTGCTGGTAATCCAAACATCATTACTGGGAAGAAACCAGCTTGATACATACCAGTAATACCTTTTTCACCTTTACTTGCCCAGAAGTTACCAATATCATTAATTCCCGCTACATCAAACCAGAAAACAGAGTTTAAGGCATGGTGTAATCCTGTTGGGATCAATAATCTATTGAAGAATCCATATAACCCTGCACCTGCAGCGCCTAATTTACTAATCGCTTCCCCAAATGAAACTAAACCTGTGAATACTACTGGCCAAACGAAAAACAAAATTACAGATACAACTAGCATAGAAACCGCTGTCATAATTGGAACTAGACGTTTTCCACTAAAGAAAGCCAATGCATCCGGCAATTGAACTTTACTAAATCGATTATACATATTCGCGGCTACAATACCTGAAATAATACCAATAAACGCATTTCCTATTTTGGCAAAGGCAGGACTAACAGCTTTTGCATCAATCCCTTTCAACATAGCCACTGTGTCAGTTGATAATAACGTAGTTACTACTAAATAAGCGACTAACCCACTTAAAGCAGCTGATCCATCTTTTTCTTTTGCCATTCCTAATGCGAGTCCAACCGCGAATAGGATTGGGATATTATCAATAATAGAACCCCCGGCTTTGATTAAAAACGCAGCTACTGCATTTCCAGATCCCCAACCTGTTGGGTCAATCCAATAACCAATCCCCATCAAAATAGCTGCTGCTGGTAATACAGCAACTGGTAACATCAATGATTTACCCATTCTTTGTAGATATTTCATCATGGTAACTATTCCCCCCTAATAAAAACTTATCTAAATTATTTAAAGCATCTCAACATAGTAATCCCCTCATCCGAACAAGTACATTTTAAAAATAACTACTTAAAGGAAATGTTCCTATTAAATAAAATGATTAAAAGAAAATACAAAAGATGGCACATTCAATATTAGGAATAATTCTATTAAATTATTATTATTAAAATGGTTTGTGATGTGAGTACTACTAATTACATTTCATTCCCCTTTGCCTCACCTCCTTAAAATTTTTTAAACTTTATTAAACCCACTGTTTTCTTAGCCTTTCAATATGGAGGGTAATATACCCTAGTTCATGTTCGGGCAGAGTGATGCGATACGAATTCATTATATTATTTGCTACTTCTACAGCACATTGATAGGATAGGGGAAATTTCTTTTTAATCATTTCAATCATTTCATTATCCATCGTATGTAGTTCGTTTTGATTCATTCGCGTTAATGCAAATCGCAAATGTGTGATTAAGCGATGATAAGATATATCATCCTCACTAATATGGATGTTTAGAAACTCCGTTATCGTTTGGACAATATCCCTAATAATCGTCGTTTGAATCACGGTTTGACGCATATCGCCGCCCTGATCTTTCATCGTATGAATATGGAGGGCGATATACGCAGCTTCATCGATTGGGAGTTCGATATTACATGTTTCTTTAATGTATCTAATTGCCCATAGACCGATTTCATATTCTTGTTTATAAAGTATTTTTATTTCATGTAATAACTTGTTTTTTAAATGAATGCCTTCCCGTTCTCTTTCTATCGCAAATGAAAGATGGTCAGTTAAAGCAATATGAATATGCTCATTTAGCTTTACACCAATATACTCTTCTGCATAAGTAATAATTTTTTCAGAGATAATAAAGTGCTCTTCTGGGATTCGATTCAGAAGCTGTTGGAGTTTTTCATTTTCTTTCATGACGAAAAGCTTTTCAATTTTTTGTTGATTGACAACATCATTTTTCTTTTTTCCATATGCAATTCCCGCGCCGATTGCTATTTTCTCTTGCTGCCCATCCCTTACTACAACAGCATTATTATTCAGAACCTTTGATATCTTCATAGAGCCATCTCCTTGTTTTCACTATACGAAACAGTGTATCACTTATCGGAAGATGTTATAACTACTGTTTTTCCCTGTAAACCTTCTTGCTCTTCTGTAACAGTATATTGTTTCTTCCCTTCCATACTATTTGTAATAACTATCGGAGTTATAGTGCTTTTGGCATTTGTCTTAATATATTCCCAATCAACTTCAATTAGTAGCTGTCCGCCAGAAACTTTGTCTCCATCATGAACCACTACATTAAATCCCTCACCCTTTAAAGCAACTGTTTCTAACCCTACATGTATGAGAATTTCTGAACCATCCTCTGCACGCAATCCAACTGCATGCTTTGTTGGCGCAACCTGAATGACTGTTCCACTAACTGGAGCGTGAATATTTCCACTTGATGGTTGAATGGCAATTCCTTCACCCATCATCTTTTGACTAAAAACCGGATCTGGAACTTGTTCAATCGGAACAATTTGCCCATTAACAGGTGCATATATGTGTAATTCTTCTTTTTCTTTTTTGAAAAGATTAAATTTCATTGTAAGGACTCCTTTTTCCTATGGTACAAACATTCTATTTATTAGAGTTGTTTATGGTTTAGCAATAAAATTATCAAATAAGACAATAAAAAAGGCATGGCAGCACAATAAAAGGGTTATCCCTTTTACATACCACCATGCCTGATCGTATCAGTAACATGTGATCAATATCTTATTATTAGGTATATAGTAACATTCTCATTGAAAAAAAACAAGTAAGCGGTAACATTTTTTTAAATTTTTATCAGCGTTAAGAATGTCGATGTCGTAGCTTGTAAATGAGCGCAGCAACTAAATTAGATGGCAAATTTAAAAGATTGCCTTGAAGATTAAAATTAAGTTGTTCTTCTTCGAAGCTCATTTTTTCATACATTTCATTATGAGATATATTTGCTTTCTTTTTTTGTTCCTTTATAGAAGAAATATTATTATACTCGATTGGAATCATAACAAGGAAATACATAATTAAAACGGTCCATAATACAATGAATGCAATATCCATACGACCACTCCTTTGTAGAAAGTAATTCTTTCTACAATGTACTACGTATCAAAAAAGAAAATGTTTCATTCGTTTAATTACATTTTTATTATTTATTTGCTCTTTTAGAACCATGAATATCCTTTTTTACTTCTTCAACATTTGTATCACTGTAAATATTTGTTCCATGCCCCCCGGTTGTTTTAGCTAACCATTCCTTCACTTCATTATATGACATGCCTGATTGAGCATTTTTCCTCCTTACATCATCAATGCTTGTACCAGCTATTGTAAACCCGCTATTATTTTGATTTTCGTTCATAATATCTCTCCTATTAGTAGTATTTCCATTCACTTATAAATTTTTATTCTGTTGTCTTAGTATGCTCATATTCTTTAGTTTTATCGTGAAACAAAAAAACTAGCCATATAAATTTAGCTAGTTTTTTGTCGTATAGAATATTTATTTGAATGGGCCTAAATGGACTCGAACCATCGACCTCACGCTTATCAGGCGTGCGCTCTAACCAGCTGAGCTATAGGCCCATTATGTATATTTGGAGCGGGTGATGAGAATCGAACTCACGACAACAGCTTGGAAGGCTGTAGTTTTACCACTAAACTACACCCGCATGTACAAAATAATTTTAAACCTTTTATGGGGCGGCTGATGGGAATCGAACCCACGAATGTCGGAACCACAATCCGATGCGTTAACCACTTCGCCACAGCCGCCATAATAATTGACAGGGGTAGTAGGAATCGAACCCACATCAAAGGTTTTGGAGACCTTCGTTTTACCATTAAACTATACCCTAACTGGTGGAGGGGGACGGATTCGAACCGCCGAACCCTAAGGAGCGGATTTACAGTCCGCCGCGTTTAGCCACTTCGCTACCCCTCCACGATTAAGAAAGTTATTAAGGGATAAATTATATTTAATGGCGGTCCGGACGGGACTCGAACCCGCGACCTCCTGCGTGACAGGCAGGCATTCTAACCAGCTGAACTA